>NZ_DKJF01000046.1:0-33673 GCF_002454615.1 Pseudomonas sp. UBA6699 | reverse complement strand
CCCGAGTAGCGGTACTGCTGGGCCAGGCTGAACAGGCTGCGCAGCGTGTGAGCGCCTTCGTTGAGCCACCGCTCCAATGTCGAGCGATCGATCAGCGCGGTGTGATGGGCGAGGATCAGCTTGCGGGCGATGTCGTCATAGTCGGCCAGGAGATAGACCGCGGCAAAGCCGAGCTGCGCGTTCACGAACAAGGGGAGCTTCACCGGTTGCACGTTGAGGTTCTCGCCCAGGCTCAACGCCGCTGGCACGCCGGCCAATGCCTGGTCCACCTGCTCGCGCAGCGATTGCAACGTGGTCTTGGCCTGGTCGAGCTTTTCCTCGATGCGCAACATCCACCAGTCGCTGTACGGGTCATCCTGTTCCGAGCCGCGCTTCATCTTGTTCATCACGGCGATGTAGCCGTTCAGGCCGACGATGCCGGGTCGCCCCTCGGCGGCGGCGCGGCCATGCCAGATGCGCGATGCGTGGTGGGTGTGAAGCGTCAGCGACATCGCGCTGCGCAAAGAGCCGAGATTGAGTTGCAGAGGTTCGTTGGTTGCCATGGTGTCCGCTCGCTTGGGAAAAGGAGCGGTCAGGATCGGCATGCAGCGGAAGGCAGTCAGTCAACAAACCGAAATGAACTGGTCCCCGGTTGTCGTGGTGGTGGCGGCCCGCAATGCGAGCTATCCCCAGGGGATAGCTCCATCAAACGCCACAGAGCGCTGCTCGCGCAGATGGTGGGTGCGCTCAGGAACCGGACGCCACTGCAGCACCGTGGACAGAAGCACCCAGCCTGTGTCTTTCGGTGTTACGCCTTGCATCACATCTATCCCCAGGGGATAGCTCTACTGACGGCCACGGGCGTCTGCTTCACGCCCTTGTCGCTCGTCGCGCTCAGCTACTGCGCAGAAGGTCGCGCAGCCGGTCGATGTGCTGCCGGGCTACCTCGGGCGGAACTACATTGCGCGGTGGCTCAGGCGGTGCATCTCGTGCAGGGGCAGGTGGCGGTGCTGACCCAGCTTGCCTGGCCCATGCGTTGAACTCGCCACGGATGGCACGTTGGATGATGCCGAACAGGTAGCCTGCCGGGTTGCGGATGGTGCTGCCACGACAGCGATCCGCCCATTCGTCCAGCACGGCCTGGCGTAGCGGGGCATCGACCTGCTGCAATGCCACCATGGCGCCGGCCTGCTGTTCATCTTTCAAGCCGAGAAAGCGATCAGGCAGACGAACTCCCGGCATCGCGCGCGCCTGCCCACGCTCACGCGCGGTAGTACGTACTTCATTAATACGACTACTACGTACAGTACGGTCCTGTTTCGGATTCCGAAGAGCGCCGTCTGCTGCGTGTTTTGGCCCTGCTTCGGAATCCGAAGAGGGCCGATCAGAATTCCGAAGAAGGCTCGGCGCCCCTTCTTCGGAATCGTGAACCGTGTCCTCCTGTGGATAACTCTCCTGCGACCCAATGCCTTGGCTTGCGAGGCGTTCGGCAAGGACCTGCAGCCGCGAGGGCAGCATGCGGCCAGACAGCAGCGGGTCTTCGGCGATCTCATTGAGCGTGTGCAAGCCCACGACCTGAACGGCCCTGGCCGAATGGCCCAGGGCTTGGCTGACGAGCTGCAGGTAGTCCGGGTCGAGCTGCATCGCCTCGAACGGGGTCAGGGGCTCATCGTGCAGGACGTAGAGGTTGCCGAGGATGCGCCCGGTCTTGGGGTCGCGCCTGCGGCGCACGAGACTCAACCAGCGCGTCAGGCGCAACAGCGTCAGCGCCCGTGCCACGGTCTCGTGGGAGGCCTGTCCGGCGCAGGGCATTGACGCGAGCCACGGGCGAAGTTGCTCATACGTCGGAAACGCCGTGACGCCATCCTCGTTGAGCATCATCCGGAAGACTTGCCAGGCATTGCGTTCCAGCGGCGTCAGGCGTCGGTCGAGGAACAGCCGTCGCGGCACGCTCTCGTGCCGATTTCCACTGAACAGGAAACCGTCGCCGGTTGCAGACACAGGAGACGTCGCGGATGCGAAGGCGGGAGCCGGTGCTAGTGGGCGAGGTTTCGGTGCAAGGTCTTTCAGCGCGCTGTCGAACAGATCAGCGAGGGCGACCGGACCTTGGCGTGGTGCTCGTGGTGCAGCGTCGTCCACGGCCATGATTCAACCCAGTCCCTGATCGATCCAGTTCTTGATCGCAGCCCAGACCACCGACAGCGGCAGCTCCATGCCTTCGGCGAGGTCCATTGCCGCATCAAGAACCGAGGTCTCATCCTCCAGCTCGACGTTCCTGCTGCTGGTCACGACCTTCCAGCGCCGCCACAGCTCGGTGTCCTGCTCCTCGTCCAGAACCGGATGGCGCCCCTTGCGTTTGGGCAGGCCGAGAACTTCGCGCCGAAGTGCGACTTCCTGATGTGTCAGCCCGTAGAAGCGGCTCACCATTTCGGTACTGGCACCCAGGCGCAGCATGCGATCGACGGTGGCGATCTCCTTCTCCACGTCCTGCGCCTGTTTGAGCAATCGCCGGAGCACTTCCCGGTTCACCGAGACAGAGCACCAGGAGACGTTGGCATTGGCCAGCACGCTGATCAGCGCCGGATGCTTGAGCGCATCCAGCTCTTCCTCGCCGAACCCCATCGCCTTGCAGCGACGCAGTTGCCCGTTTCGTAGGTCGTAGAGTGCCTGCGCGATGACGGCCTGGTTGAGTGGGTTCGGTGCGGACATGCAGGCCTCCCTCGCTCAGATCCCAGAACCGACAGCGCCGGCTTCCAGATCCAGCAGGCGCCGGGCCAGCCGCAGCAGACGAAACAGCTTGACCAGCGCGGTGTCGCTCAATCGCCGGGCCCCGCCGTCACGACGTTGACCCTGGCCGTGCAACAGCGCTGGCAGGTCTGTGATGAGTTGCCCGCTGTCCAAGCCGACGCCGGCTGGCTGCTGACCGGCCAGGGAAACCAGTAGTGCGAGCACGGCGCGTGCGAGCGGCGACGAAGCCTGGGCTGGGGCACGACACGTGAACCCGATGCCATCAGAACGATCCTCGACACACGCGTCCAGGTCGGCCTCGCCCGCGATCTCGCGCGCGAACTGCGCGATGTGGATGCGCAGGCGGTCGGGTGTGTCGAGGCCAGGGTCGATATACCAGATGTCCGAGATGGGATAGAGGCCACCGGCCTGCACGGGAATCGACTGCAAGACGTTGGCCGAGAAGTCGGGCGGCAGCGCATCGCCCAACTGGTCGGCGACCATGCGCTGGATGGACTGGAGCCGCTCCGTCGTGGGTGCCGGAGAGATGATGTGCTCGTCAAGCAGACCGCCATTCGCTGCCGCAGGGCTGGCTGCGGATGCCTCGCTCGGGGCCCCATCGTCCCGGGGCCTTGTCGGCGCGTCGGCAGAGTGGCCCGCAGAAGGTGCAGTTGTAGTGGGGGGCGGTGCCGGTTCGATCGGCGGCCGTGCGATGGCCCCAGGCTCGGGCAATGCCGGCGGCGCCGATGGCGGGGTTGGGTCGCTGACCAGGGCGCGGTGGCGGCTCTCGGATTCGGTCAGGTCCAAGGCGAGCACGTCGTAGTCGATGCCCAGCAGCTCGGACATCTGACCGATCAACTCGTCCTGCACACGCGGCGGCGAGAACTCGTCGGGCTGGACATCAAATTGCGACAGCGCCTCCAGAAAGAAGCTGTCGAAGTCCAGCGGCAGGGAGCGGCCTTTGGCATAGTGCTCCCACGTGCGTTCGCTGGCTTTGCGCATGACCGACAGCCGCTCGACCTGGTGGCGGCCGAGGCCCCCGTATAGGACGGTCGGGATCGCGGGCAGCAGGTAGCGCACCGCGTCAGCCATGCGGCTGATGTGCGACTGCTGGACTGGGAAGCCGTCGGCGGCCAGGCGGCGGGCCAGCTCGGACTGGCTCAGGGTGGTGCCGCTTTCAGCCTCATAGAACTCGCGGGCTTTCTCGACGCCCAGGGCGCGCTCGATGAACGTGAGGCCGCCGCGTAGTTCGTTCTCGGCGAGGTGCCCGGTCAGGGCGACGATCTCTCCGCGCGCAGGCCACGGCCGGAACAGGCACGATATGCGGAAGAAGCGTTCGTCCTTGGTCTCCGCCCAGAGTTCACGCAGGATCGCCAGCCTGGTGTTGCCGCCGTTGCGGATGATGTAGTGCGCCTCGCCAGGACGGCGTGTGATCGCTGGCGCCGCGTCCAGGCCGCGCTCTCGGATGGAGGCCTTGATTTCATCGTAGGCCGAGTTGCGCTTTTTGCGGGGGTCGTGGTCGTAGGGCCGCAACTGGTCCAGCGTCACGACCATCGGCGTGTCGGCGATCGGGTCGCTCAAGGCCGTGGCCGATGGCCCACTGCGCTCGAACCCGGCGGCAAGCAGCTTGCCGGCCATGTCCTGGGAGGTCATCTCAGCCATGACCACATCCCTCGGCGTTGACGGCCCGGGCCATGCGGGCCTCGCGCTCGGCGCGGCGGATCTGTGCACGGGCGTTGAGATCCGCCCGGTAGTCGCTCGCTGTTGAGCTGGTGTAGATGGCGGCGCAGCCGGCCTTGGTGAACTTGAGGTGTCCGCCCCGTGTGCGCTTGACGTGCCAGCCTTCGCTCACCGCAAACTCAATCAGGGCGCGCAGCCGTTTGTGGCCGCGGGCCAGTTCATGTGCGTTCGCCATGTGACCTCCCGGTTTCAATGGAACGAGGAGGACGGCCGGACACGAGGGCAAATCTGTCTTGCCACTGTGGGAACAGTTCGCCGGCGAGCGCGCGCATGGTGTCGAGCGCGGCGGGCGCAACTCTGCCCGGCGGCTGGCGATGCTCGACGCGATGCACCGGCAGGCCGCGGGTTGCGGCGCGCGGATAGGCCTCGATGGCCGGCACGTCGGTGCCCAGCACGCATATGCCGGCATGGTCCTGGAACAGGTCGCGCAGCGCCTGCTGGATCATCCGTGCATTCGCGGACACGGGGTGGACGCGATTGATGAGCAGGTGCAGGGATGGCGGTTCGATGCCGAGGTGCCGGTATGGCGCGATGTCCTCCAGCAACTGCATGGTGCCGCGTCGCAGTTCGCGGGCAGCGAGAATTTCCGGGGTCACGGGCGACAGCGCCAGGTCAGAGGCGAGCACCGCCATCTCCAACAGCACCGAGCGTGCACCCTGGGTGTCGATCAGCACCAGGTCATAAAGCGGCGCCAGCGCCGGCAGCAGGTGCCGCAGTCTCAGGCGTCCGTCTGGCGCGTGCAGTAGCAACGTGTTCAGTTCACCCCGGTGATCGTTCGAGAGCACCAGGTCCAGGCCCGCGATGATGGTGCGGGACACCAACTGATCGAGGGCGCGTTCGTTGAACGCCAGCAACTCATAGATACCGCCGGCAGCGCGGTGTGCCAGCTCGTAATAGGACGACAAGGTCGGCTGCACGTCGAGATCGAGCAGCAGCACACGCAGCCCCGCGTCCGCGGCGAGGCCGCCGAGGTTGGCGGCCGTAGTCGTCTTGCCTACGCCGCCTTTCGTTGAAATTATGGATACGACCTGCATGGCGCTCTCCGTTTGGCGATGGGAAAATCGAGGGGGAGCGGGTCAGGTCCGGTTGTTGAGGCGTTCGGCGATCCACTGGTCGATCTCGACCGAATCCCAGCCCACGGCGCGCACGCCCAGGCGCAACGCCTGCGGAAACTGGCGCTTCTTCATCAGGTTGTAGATGTGGGCGCGTTTGAAGCCGGACTTCGCTTCAACTTCATCGAGCCGCAGGATGCGGCGCTCGTGCGGTGGCAGTACAGGTATTTGCGACATGGCGGTCACTCCTGAACGCTCAGTAGCGTTTGTTGGCGTGACCTCTATTCAATAGACATGGCTGCGGAAAAACATTGCAAATGCAATCTCCGCGACTGCACATACAAGATGGAAGAATTCACGCGGCTGCGCTACGGACATTCTTCCTGGCATTGGCGAACTTGCCGTTCAAGGTTCGCTCCGTGATGCCCATGGTGCCGCCATAGTGGGCGAGCAATGCGGTGACGATGGCCTCCTGCGTCTTGAAGCTGGAGTACGGCACGCCGGATGGGGATTGGCTCAGCATCAGCGTCAGCATGCCGCCGATGATGTTCAGGTATGTAGTTTCCGCCCGATCACTGATCACGCACTGCTTGGGAGCCAGCAGTACGGCGGACTGCTTTAGCAAGACTTCGTGTTGCTGTTGCAGTTCGCGCATCTCGCGTCGGCTATGGTCCAGCGCGGCCTGCAGAGCCAGCCGTTCCAGCAGGATTGCCTGTCCTGTCTCGATGGTGATGAAGGGATGCACCATGCGCTCGCCGCGACTGAACAGAAATCCCGGCCGATGCTCGGGATAGTGGGTGCGCATCCACCGCTTCAGATCGACATGGCGGACGGTCAGATCGAGTGAACTCACCAGATCTGGGTCATTAAGTGTGATCCCGTTCTTGCCGAAGGGTAGTTCGGCGTTGAGGATACCGTCGTAGATGCGTTCCGAGTACAGCCGACACTCGTTCCATCGCGGGCAGTCCAACATCTGCGGCAGACAACGCGGTGATGCGATCGATGCGACGATCACCGCTTCGTACCGCAACAACCCAGCCCACCGTATGGCAGCTTCGATGGGACGATAGAACACCTTTGATAGTGGTGGCTCCTTGTGCATGTTTTCGTCTCCTTTCGGAAGCGCTACATCACCGGCTCCTTCTTGCCCCACCAAGGGGCTGTTTTTTCGTTATGCCTGTGGCTGATGCCTGGGGCGATGCCCTGGAACATGGACGGAAGAGATCATGGCACCCGTCACAGGTGGTTCTCTCTTGCTCGATATGCAAGAATTGACCAGTTGCCGGTCCGTCGAGTAATAAGGAAGAAGCACGCTCGACAATTGCGCTCACGGTGCCAGCGTCATGGGGTGCGTCAAGCACATCAAGACCGATTCGATATGGTCTGATATCCCCACGGTTTCACAAGGCGCAGGGGATTGCATCCGCTGCTCCACGTCCAGAGGGACCTGGAGAAATCCGCGCATGTCATGCTTGTTTCGGCATCCTGATATATCGACATAGCATCTTGCGGCGAAGCATTTTGCTTGGTTCAATCCAACGCACTTTGCGTTCACGCGCCTGCGGTGTGGGCCAAACATGGTCACATCGCATCAGGATGCAGTGCAGTTCTATCGCCCGCTAGGCATCCTGCCTTCCCTTGAACTAGTCCGTGGTGCGAGAAGGCATCCGCCGCTCTTGATAGAAGCATCTTGCTGCCGCGATGACTTTGATGGGCGTGATGCGCGGAACATAGTCCAAGAACTCGACGGCGGTATGCCGCGAAGCCATGAATGACTTGCCCGCTGATTCTTATCCATTAATTCAATAATTGTTGTACTATCGAATCATGAACGAAGATCAAGCCGTTTCCGCCCTGAGCGCCTTGGCGCACACCCAGCGCCTGCGTGTGTTCCGCGCCCTGGCCGTCGCCGGCCCGGAAGGACTCACGCCCAGCGTGCTGGCCGACCAGCTCGACGTGGCCCGCAACACCTTGTCCTTCCATCTGAAGGAACTGGCCCACGCCGGCCTCGTCAGCATCGAGCAGCAAGGCCGCAACCTGATCTATCGCGCCGAATACGACCACATGAACGGCCTGATCGGCTACCTGACCGAGCATTGCTGCCAAGGCGGAGTGTGCGAGGTTTCCGAATCCACCCGCTGCGACTGCTGACGCCATGACCGACACGATCTACAACGCATTGTTCATTTGCACGGGTAATTCCGCCCGCTCCATCCTTGCCGAAGGCATGCTCAACGAGCTGGGCAAGGGCCGCTTCCACGCTTATTCGGCGGGCAGTCACCCCAAGGGCGAGGTTCATCCGCTGGCACTTGCCACGCTGGAGCGGCTGCACCTGCCGACGACCGGCTACCGCAGCAAGAGCTGGGACGAGTTCGTGGCACCGGGTGCGCCGGTGTTCGACTTCATCTTTACAGTTTGCGACAACGCTGCTGGGGAGGCTTGCCCGCTGTGGCCGGGCAAGCCGGTGTCGGCGCATTGGGGCGTCCCTGATCCGGCAGCCGTCGAGGGCACTGAGGAGCAACAGCGCAAAGCGTTCCTCGACGCCGCGATCACGCTGCGCCGACGCATTGAACTGTTCCTGTCGCTGCCGCTCCAGCGCCTGGACGCCATGTCGTTGCAGCGCGAGCTGCGCGACATCGGCCGCCAGTAAGGGCGGCGCGATGACTACAGAAACCGAAGCGGCCGGTCACGCGCCGGCCGCATCTGCCATGAGCAGCTTCGAGCGCTATCTGACCCTGTGGGTGCTGCTGTGCATCGTTGCCGGCATCGCGCTGGGCCAGTTCGCGCCGGGCGCGTTCCAGGCCATTGGCCAGCTGGAAGTCGCCCAGGTCAACCTGCCGGTGGGCTTGCTGATCTGGGTGATGATCGTGCCGATGCTGCTGAAGGTGGACTTCGGCGCACTCGGCCAGGTCAGGCGACACTGGCGCGGCATCGGCGTCACGCTGTTTGTGAACTGGGCGGTCAAGCCGTTTTCGATGGCGCTGCTGGCGTGGATCTTCATCCGCCATGTCTTCGCACAGTGGCTGCCGGCCGGGCAGCTGGACAGCTACATCGCCGGGCTGATCCTGCTGGCCGCCGCGCCCTGCACGGCGATGGTGTTCGTGTGGAGCCGGCTGACCGGCGGCGATCCGGTGTTCACGCTGTCGCAGGTGGCGCTGAACGACACCATCATGGTGTTCGCCTTCGCGCCCGTCGTCGGCCTCCTGCTGGGCCTGTCGTCGATCATCGTGCCATGGGCCACGCTACTGGTGTCGGTCGCGCTCTACATCGTCATTCCTGTCATCCTCGCGCAGCTCTGGCGCCGGGCGCTGCTGCGCCGGGGTCAGGTTGCGTTCGACCGGGCGCTGGAACGTATTGGCCCGCTGTCGATCGCCGCGCTGCTACTGACGCTGGTGCTACTGTTCGCCTTTCAGGGAGAGGCCATTATCCGGCAACCGCTGGTGATCGCCATGCTGGCGGTGCCGATCCTGATCCAGGTGTTCTTCAATTCCGGGCTGGCGTACTGGCTCAACCGCAAGGTAGGCGAGAAGCACAGCATCGCCGGCCCCTCGGCACTGATCGGCGCGAGCAACTTCTTCGAGCTGGCCGTGGCCGCCGCCATCAGTCTGTTCGGCTTCCACTCGGGCGCGGCGCTGGCCACCGTGGTTGGCGTGCTGATCGAGGTGCCGGTGATGCTGCTGGTGGTGCGCGTGGTCAACCGCTCGCGCGGCTGGTACGAGCGCCAAGCGTAATCATGGACAACACCATCCCGCGCTCTCGCGGCTGGCTGATTCCCTCGCTCGGACTGACGCAGATCGTCGCGTGGGGGTCGATGTTCTACGCCTACGGCGTCCTGATGCAGCCCATGCAGGACGAACTCGGCCTGTCCAAGCCCGCCATCGTCGGGGCTTATTCGGTGGCCTTGCTGATCTCGGGACTGCTTTCGACCGCGGCCGGCAGCATCATCGACCGCATCGGTGGACGTCTGCTGATGGGAAGCGGCGCCTTGCTGGCCGCCGTCATGCTCGCGTGCCTCTCGCGGGTACACAACGCGACGGAGCTTTACCTCGTGTGGGCCGGTATCGGCGTGGCCATGAGCGCGACCTTGTACCAGCCGGCCTTCGCGGTCATCACGCAGGTCCATGGCAGCAACTATCGCCGGGCGATCACGCACCTGACGTTGTTCGGCGGTTTCGCCAGCACGGTATTCTGGCCGCTGACGCAAACGCTGTTGCAACACGTCGGCTGGCGCGAGGTCTGGTTGATCTATGCGGCCGCGAACCTGCTGATCTGCCTGCCCATCCATGCCAGCCTGCCAAAGGGACGCGGCCCGGCACACGGCACACCCCCAGCGCGGACGGAAACCCGATCCCGCAATCTCACCGCGGTCATGCGCGAACCGGTGTTCTATCTCGTCACGGCGGCTGTGACGCTGAATGCACTGGTGTTCGCGGCGATGTCGCTGCACATGATCCCAGTCTTGCAGGCACATGGCATCTCTGCCGCAAATGCGGCCTGGGTCGGTGCGCTGATCGGGCCAATGCAGGTACTCGGCCGTGTGGTGCAAGCCACGGTCGGCAAGCGGGCCAGCACGCGCCAGGTCGGCATGGCGGCCATCAGTCTGCTGCCGCTGTCATTGCTCCTGCTCTTTGCTTCCGAGCAGTGGCTGCCGGTGTATGTCGTGTTTGCCGCGCTCTACGGCATCGGCAATGGCGTCATGACGATCGTACGAGGCGCCTTGCCCGCCGAGCTGTACGGTCGGGCCGCTTATGGCGCCATCAGCGGCGCGATGGCGACACCCGTGCAGATCGCAGTGGCCGCCGGCCCCTTCGTGGCCTCGCTGCTGTATTCCGCCGGCAACGGCTATCCCGGCACGCTGCTGGCCCTGACCGGCATCAGCGCGGCGGGCGCGATCCTGTTCGGCTATGTGATCAGGCATCTGCGCCAGCAATCCATGCTTCTCTCGAACGAAGGCACCTCGACATGAGCCACATCACGATCTACCACAATCCCGATTGCGGCACGTCACGCAACGTCCTCAGCCTGATTCGCAACAGCGGCGAGGAACCGGCTGTCATCGAATATCTGAAGACACCGCCCGACCGCGACATGCTGAAGGCGCTGATCGCCGCGATGGGCATCCCGGTACGCGCGGTGCTGCGCGAGAAAGGCACGCCGTATGCGGAACTCGGCCTGGGAGATCAGAAGTGGAGCGACGAGCAATTGATCGACTTCATGCTCCAACATCCGATCCTCATCAACCGACCTATCGTGGTCACGCCGCTGGGCACGCGCCTGTGCCGCCCGTCGGAAACAGTGCTCGACATCCTGCCGCAACCGCAGCGCGGCGCGTTCAACAAGGAAGACGGCGAGCCGGTAGTGGATGTGGAGGGCCGTCGTGTCTGAATCCCGTCTCGACCTGCCGAACATCGACGCCGCATTGCTCCAGCCGCCGGACATGGAACGGCTACTGGCACCCGAACGTTCCACCCATGCGCCACGCTTCCTGCTGCTCTACGGCTCGCTGCGCGAACGCTCGTTTAGCCGACTGGCCGCCGAAGAGGCAGCCCGCGTGCTGCGGGCGTTGGGCGGCGAGACGCGGCTGTTCAACCCGTCGGGCCTGCCGCTGGTGGATGACGCGACCGAGGATCATCCCAAGGTCAGGGAACTGCGCGAACTCGCGCAGTGGGCCGAGGGTATGGTGTGGAGTTCGCCGGAGCGCCATGGCGCGATGTCCGGCCTGATGAAAACGCAGATCGACTGGATTCCGCTGTCAGTCGGCGCGGTGCGTCCGACTCAGGGCAAGACGCTGGCAGTGATGCAGGTGTCGGGCGGCTCGCAATCTTTCAATGCTGTCAATCAGATGCGCGTGCTGGGCCGCTGGATGCGGATGCTGACCGTCCCCAACCAGTCCTCGGTCGCCAAGGCGTATCAAGAATTCGATGAAGCGGGACGCATGAAACCGTCGGCCTACTACGACCGCATTGTGGACGTGATGGAGGAACTGATGAAGTTCACGCTGCTCACGCGCGATGCGTCGCCGTATCTGGTGGACAGGTATAGCGAGCGCAAGGAAAGCGCCGAGGCGTTGACCAAGCGCATGCAGCAGGCGGTAATCTGATAACCCCTGATTCCATTCGCCTATCGCCGCACGACGGCCTTGGCCACTGGAGGCCCCATTGCATCGCGACAGCATCGTAGGGCGGTGCGACTGCGAAAAGAGCAGTCCTTGGACTTCAATGGAAGTCGTTGGATGAACTTTGTTGCCGAGGGCGAAAAACAAGGCTATAATTGAGTTCTTCACTGATCACCACAGTGAAGAAAGTGATTGGGAAACAGAGACTTAGCGCTCTAGTGCATGACTCGTTTCCCGCTCCAGTTTCTCCGGCAACGCTGATGGCGGGGCAGGAAAAGAAAATCCAGGCTGAATCGTGAGGTTCATGTTCTGGTGCACTGAAAAGTGTCGTGTGTCCCCTTCGTCTAGTGGCCTAGGACACCGCCCTTTCACGGCGGTAACAGGGGTTCGAGTCCCCTAGGGGACGCCATTTGCGGGAATAGCTCAGTTGGTAGAGCACGACCTTGCCAAGGTCGGGGTCGCGAGTTCGAGTCTCGTTTCCCGCTCCAGTTTCCAAAACTATGGCGTTCATGACGGTGTAGTAGGTTGTAAAAGTATCAAACGCGGGAATAGCTCAGTTGGTAGAGCACGACCTTGCCAAGGTCGGGGTCGCGAGTTCGAGTCTCGTTTCCCGCTCCAATATGAAACGCACCAAGGAATTTTAACGTTCCTTTGGTGCGTTTTTTTTTACCTGATCAAAACCCTGGCCATGGGGATCAAGCCATGGCAGGGCCCGCTAGCGATATTCGATGGTGAAGTTCAATGCGCCCTTGGCCTCGCCTGGGGTAACCGTTGCTGCGGTCTGGTAATACCGGGCGCGAAGGTCCAGGCGCGTGATGCCGGGGGTAAGGCCCACCATATCCACGTACTCTTCCAGCTTAACTGGCGTGTTGTCACTACGCAGTACTTGAATGCCAATGCCAGCGGCGGTCGAGTCGGTGGTCAGGGTGAACAGGCCCAGGTCCCGGTCCACCGGCACTGAACCGTCTACGCCGTCCAGGCGCATGAACGCGCGGGCAACGCTGCCGGCCGGGTCGTCCTCGCAGTCGCTGAGTGTGATGAAGAAATCCACTGGGTTGGTTGTGCTGCCCTGGCCTGTGAAGTCGGCGATGTCGTGAGTACCGAGTTGTACCGGATTGGCGCTGACCGCGTCAGCCTTGACCGTGCACTGGGCCTGCTGGACTTGCCCGCCCAATGTAAGCCTTACGGCATCCCCGACATCACTGACCACGCCCCTGACGACTTCCTGACTGAATGAGCTGATGCCAGCCGGGATGGGGCCTGTCTTGATCAAGGCCATGTACTTGATGATGAGATTCCTCATCACCAGCGGTGTAGGTGCCATATTTCTCTGGTTTTCACCCACATAAGGAACAGCGCCAATACCTCCGTCGTTTGCCTGGAACGTATTGCTGGCCGTGCCGTTGAGGAAACCGCCCAGTTCCAGGTACAGACCTACACCCGGGATACTGGTTTGCAGCACTTTGCCCGTCACATCCTTCCCGTCAACGGGAGGGAAGGTCCCCGGGGCTACAGGGAGTGGCGTGCCCATGTTCGCCGTCAGTGCCAAACTCCCGTCGTTGTCGCAGTTCAACGCAAAACCGGGGCCGGCTATCCCGGTGCTTGTCGCGGAGTAGATCTTGCTACCCACCGGGGCATCACGGGCCACCCACCTCATGCCAGAGATGTTGTGCGTGAACTGCATCGGGCCTGTGGTCGTTGGCCATTCGCATCCCAGGGCATGGGCCTGGCTTGGCAGTGTCAGCATCGTCGCAGCAGCGGCGATGCCAATGAACAAACGCGAAACAAGGGGCATGGTCGGTTCCTGTTGCAAGCGTGCGGCAGCGCGCACGGGCTGGATCATGGAGTGGGGCAGCGCAAAGTCTGCAGGCGATAGCCTTGCTCTTCTGGCATGGTTGCAGGGTCGATGCTGAACAAGCAGCGCTGTCCGGCGCGCTCGCCCCAGCGCGCTTCCAGGGTTTGCGCCTGGGCATCTGTTGCAATCAGCGCCTGGCCCGCCTGGCCCACTACGGCCAGGTGCTTGCCCTGCTTGTCATTGAGTTGGGTGCCGAAGGGCAACGGGCGGCCGTCGGCATGCTGCAGGGTCAGGATCAGGCGGTTTACCTGCTGCGCCTTGAATGCCGCCAGGGCGACCGCCCCTCGGCGGGGCACAACCTGCGTAACGCCGTTTTCGATTTCAACACCAGGGCCGAGCTGGTCGGTTTGCAGGGTGACCTGGTTGACCCTGTAGGGGCGCATGTGGGGGGCAAGGATGTAGCCACTGTTGTCGGTGCTGCCACCGGGCACGTTGTCGACACCTACGCCGGGCACGTCGGGCACATGCACCAAGGCCGTGGTCTCGCCCAGGTATTGCCCCAGCACGATGCCGCCGGCATGTGCCAGCACCGCGCCACTGGCATTGACCGAAACACTGCGGAAGTCGTCCGCTTCGGTGTAGCCGGCACCTACGTTCACCTTTTGCGTCTGGTAACCCATCGATACCGACGCCGTCTTGCGCTGCTGTTCGTCGTTGGCCAGCGATGCCAGGTAGCTCAGGCGGTTGTCCTGCGAGCCGCCGTTCAAGCTGGCGCGTTCGCTGAAGTGGCCGTTGCTTTCCTGCACGTCGAAACTGGCAGTCGTTGACGTGCCCCAGTCCAGCGGGATGGTGACCCCCAAGCCTACGATGCGGTCGCTGCCGTTGTCGTCGCTCAACGACTGCGAGGCATACAGGTTGATGCTGACCCGGCGATACTGAGTATTGAACTGGAACTGGTACTGGCGTCGCTGGCGGTTGGTGTGCCAGTAATCGTCCTGCGACAAGGTCAGGCTCAGCGAGTTGCGGTTGTTGAACGACTGGTAGATTGAGCTTTCCAGGCGGCTGCGGCGGTTGCCCTGGTAGCGGCTGGAGGCGTTGCGCTGCTGCACGGCTTCGTCGAACTCACGATAGCCTTCGGTGGAGTAGCGGTAACCGGCAAAGCGCAGGCTGGTGCCGGTCTGGAAGGCTTTACCATAGCGCACTGAATAACTCTGCCCCTGTACCTGGCCGCCTTGCTCGCCAAGATCGGTACGGGCCTGAGTCACGTCCAGCGACACTGCGCCAAAGGTAGCAAAGTCGCGGGCGATGCCAAGGTTGGCAGCGTCGTAGTACTCGCTGCCCAGTAGCCCACCATACAGGGTGGTGCCCCACTGGCCGCCGCGGGCCAGGGTGGCTTGCCAGAGTGCGGGGTTGTCGATGCCGTCGGCGCCGTCATAGCGCCCGGCCACCAGGTTGTAGCGCCACACGCCTTCGCGCAGCAGGTTGCTGAGGGTGGAATAGGGCTGGATGAAGCGGCGCACCTGGCCGTCGGCTTCGGTGAGGACGATTTCCAGGTCGCCGCTGCTGCCACCAATGCCCAGATCGTTGATTTCGTATGGGCCGGGGGCAACGTAAGTGGAATAGATCGGGTAGCCGTTCTGCAGCACTTCGAGCTTGGCCCGGGTCTGGGCTACGCCGCGAATGACGGGTGCGTAGCTTTGCATCACGTCGGGCAGCATGCCCATGTCGGTGGCCAGCTGTACCCCTTTGATGGGCAGGCTGCGGAACACGTCGCCACTGCTGAATGTTTCGCCCAGGGTGAGCGTACCCCACTGCCCGGGCAGGTCGTGCTGGGCATAGGTGTTGAAATGCACCCAATCCTGGCCTTCGCCGTCGTCGCGCCAGCTCTGGCTGCTGCGCAGGCGCCAGCCGCCTAGGTTGATACCGCCATTGAGGTACAGGTCCTGGCTGCTGGAGGTGCCGGTGCGGCCGCTGAAATGCTGTGCAGAGGCCTGGTAGCTGACGAAGGCGGCATTGATGCCGTCGTCCCAGCGCTCGGGGGCCACGCTGCCGGCCACATCGCGGCGCAGGGCCACTTGCGGGATGGACAACGCCAGTTGCAGCTGGCCAGGGTTGAGGTCGTAGGTGGCATCGGGCACTAGCGTAGGTAGGTCTACACAGCGCGCGTCGGTGGGCAAAGGCTCGGCCAGCGCCTGCTCACGCAGGCCCAGCTCGCGCAGCAGGCTGGCGCTCAGGCAGGGCTCCAGGCCCTTGCCGTCGCTGCCTTCACGAAACTCGATTTCATGCTTGCCCGCAGGGGCCAGGTTGACCAGCACTTCAACCTGGTAGCGGCCGGGCGCCAGGGAGGCTTGAGCAGCCAGGGTGTTCAGGGCGGCTATGCTGGCGTCGCTGGATTGCCCAGGGGTTTGGCGCATGAAGTTGGGGTTGAATTGCAGGGGGCGGTCCTCTGCAAGGGCCATTTCCGTAAGCAAAAACAAAAGGCCGTAACCTGCCATGGAGAAAAATAGGGATGCACCAAGGCGAATCGGCAACTGCCGATACTGTGTGTGTTGTTGCATACTCAGGCACCGTAGGTGTATGTAGCGTAAGGCCCTTTTCTCTGTTAGAGAATGAACTTAATGGCTTCTTTGGGAGAAAAATCAGGAGGCACATTACGGTCCTGAATGAATGATTCATGTAGGAAAATCCTGATTTGAGGTACAGGTAATTCCCGGCTTTATAATTTATTGTATGTAAGGGTGGCCGGTATGTAAGTCGGCCACCCTTCGCTGTTATCTAAAGGGTATATAGGTTGATCTACCTGTAGGTGTCCAGTTAAGGGAGCCCTCTTTTTTTCTATAGCCCAGCATGGAGCCAGCACTGGCTTTATAAGTAGTAGGAGATACAGGCGGGGTAACAGCGGGAATAGCAGGTTCGGCAAAAAGCTCTTCCAAGCGGTAAGAGCCAATTGAAGAACTTGAAGCAGTGGAACTCGTGCTACTGATCGAGCTTTGTGGCAATGTGGATGTGGCTAAATCACCGAAAGTTACTTTTTTGGTCGTCTGAGTCGCCACGTCGAAGCCCACGCCAGTAGCCATTGTTTGAGTGGAAGCGTCTGGATTGCCTGGCAGCCATATTTTGCGTTTGAGATTTAGCTGTCGTGTTGGAGCTTTTCTAGGGACACGCAGCCTGAAGAAAACATCTCCTTCACTGGGGGCGGGTGCAGGGCCGGGCAGCGTGCGGCGAACGGCGGCCTTGCTCCCCCCCTGATTCATGAGCCTTTCGAAAATCGTCCCCATCGTGAGTAGCCCACCAATAAATCCGAGCCAAAACGATGTGTTATAGGCCGTCTCGTCCCCCGTCAACAGTGCCCTCATACTCTCCTCCAGTGCGCCAATGTCGATGCCAGCGCTGACTGAGCCGAGCAGGAAGCGCAGGGTCCAGCCTACCGGCGGCAGAAGCATGATGCTGACCGCCGCAAACACAGCGCTCAGCGCCACGCCAAGCCAGGATTGCCAGTCGCCTTTGGGCTTCACGGGTTTGGGTGGGATGTAGGGCTGCTCCATGCTGTTTCGCATGCCGTAATGGCCACTCGGGTCGTGCCAGTTGACCGGGTTGCCGCCGCAGTACACGTACGGGTTGATACCCGCAGCTTCAGGCGCCGCGAGGTCCGGGCTGTGGAAGCGCATCAACCCAGGGTTGTAGGCACGGTAGCCACGCCCCAGCAGTGACCAGCCCAACGCCCGTTCGCGGGCTTCACCGTTGAAGCCGAGCAAGCCTACCAACTGGTCGTTGTCCGGTGAATCGCCGTAGGCGGTGTATGTGTTGTCGTGCAGTTCATCACTGCTGCATTCACCCAGCACGCTGTTGGCCGCGTCGGTGACGAATAGCCGGTTGTCGGCGGTTTGAGCCGGGCGTTGCAAGCCCAAAGGGCGCTCGCCGGCGTACAGGTACTCGGTCAGCAGTTCTGCTTCGCGTGTGCTGCTCAACCGGTAGCCCTGGTAGCGGCGCGACACTTCCGGCTCTTGCGCCTGGCGCACCCCGATCAGGTCGTTGTGGCCGTCATAGCGGTAACGGTACAGGGGCTGCCCGTCGCTCGCCCGCTGGACTTCACTCAGGCGGCCACGGTCGTCGTACACCAGCCGGTTGCCTTGCTCGTCGTTCAGCAGGTTGCCTTCAGCATCGGAATCGAACGCCTGGCTGGCCGGGTAGTCGGGCTGCAGGGAATGCTCCGCTCGTGTCAGGATGAAGCCGTCGTAGGTATAGAAAGCTTCGTCTGCTGCACCGTCGGCAAAATCGGTGTAGCACTCTGTGAGGTTATTCAGCTCGTCGTAGACGAAAAACTGACTCTTGATAGCGCGCCCAGCTGCGTTGTTCGGCAGGGCGGTGCCAGTGCAACGGTGTTCCTCCAGCCGGTCGAGTGCATCGTAGTTGAAGGTTTCCAGCAACAGTTGTTCGCCATCACGGATAAGTGCGCGGCTACTTAGTTGGTCATCCTCCTGCCACGTCAGTACGATGTGCTGGGTGAGGGTGGAACCATCCTGCCGGGTGAGAGTTTGTTCGCGTTTGTGCTCGCGACCTAGAAGGTCGTAAGTTTGCTCGCACACTAGCCTCTGTTTGTTGATCAAGTCCTGCGTTGTAGTTTTCCAGAGCCGCCCCAGCGTGTCGTACTCGAAGGAGGCAACCAGGTCACCTTGACGGGTCTGTACCAGTTGGCCCAGGTCGTTATAGGCGTGGTTTACCGCAACGCCGTCACTTTCGGTGTAGCCCAATGGCAAGCCTTGGAACGAGTGTCGGTAGTCGCAGTGGTAGCCCTTGGCATCCTGATCTTCCCATTGGGCTTTCAGCAGGTAGCCTTGATCGGTGTAGCTATAGCTGTGCTTGCCTTGTGCATCGCTGGCTGTATTGATGGCTGAGGTTTTGCTGTCGTAATCGAACGTTGTGCTCGGCACTGTGCCCACATCGATCTGGCTGGGCTGGGCTGAGCGGGTGGGGCGATAGTGGTAGGTGTACGTGCGCTGCGCCGTGGTGCGGCTTTCTAACAGCGAGGTGTTTTCCTTGTAGGTATAGGCTTCTTGCTGCAAACCGGCCGCCAGCGTCTTCAGGCGTTCGAGACCATCGTACTCCCGCTGCCAGGCCAGGGTGGGTTGGGCGCCTTTGCGTCGCTCGACCAGCAGTTGCTCGGCCAGCGGGTCAGCGCTGTGTAGCGCGAAACGGCTGAGCACAGCCGATTGGTCGGGTCGCTCGTTACGGGTTACCCGGCCTTCAGAATCGTAGGTGTACTGATTGACTCGGCTGACCGGCCTGCCGTTTCGGTTAAAGGTGTGTTCTTCACGGGTGCAGCGCGCCAGGCCGTCGTAGCTGAAGTCTTGGCGGCCAACGATCTGGCCTGCTTCGTCCAACCGGTATTGATAGGCCGGCTTGTCGAAGTTATTGCTTTCGGTGACCTGCTGCTGCTGACGAACCCCCGGTTTGTCTGCCGTCTCGACCCAGCGGGTAATGATGTCGCCCGATTCACCAAACGGCGAAAACTCACTGTGTTGCGTCGCGCCATTGGGCAGCGTGGTCTTGCACAGTTGGCTCCAGGCATCGTATTCGAAGGTGGAGGTCAGCTCCAGGGTCTTGCCGTCGTAATAGTCAAAGGTGGTTTCTTCGCTTAGCTGGCCAAGTTCATCGTACTTGCGCCGAGCAACGATTTTACGTTGCCGCAAGGGTCTAGCGCCTGGCGGGGTATCCGTAACTTGCGTTTCGCGCTCCTCGGTCACCACCCGGCTGCAGCCATCGAAGGTGACGATGGTGCTCACGCCCGTGCTGCCGGTGGACGACTGCGAGGCCAGCCCGGCTGCGCCCTCCTCGGGATGGGTGACCAACCCGTACTGGTGGATGACCTTGCTCTCGTCCTCGCCTTGGCCGGGTGCAACAATTTCTTCCTTCAGGCGTGCGAGCGGGTCGTAGATGCGGCGAATGCTGTTGCCGGTGTCATCCTCTTCGTACACCGTTTGACCATGCAGGCCAGATGCGGCTGAACGGGTCGTTTTCTGCACCAGGTCAAAGCCGCACACGGTTTCATCGGTCCAGTATTCCAGGCCGTGCTCCTTGTCGGTGACCTTGCAGTAGCTCCACTCAACACGTGAAGTGCGGCTTTCGATGGCCCGGCGCACTGGGTTGGCGCTGTCGTCACCGTAACGGGTGGTCACCTGATAACTCGGCCGACCATGCAGGAAGGCATTGTCTGGCATGTTCAGGTAAGCCCGTTCCACGTTTAGCAGTAGCACTTCGCGCTCGTCGGGCTGTTGAACATCGAATACTTGCAGGGTTTGTTCTGCGCAAGGCGCAAGCCATTCGCTCGCCTGGCCCAGGCTGGACAGCGCCGGGTAGGCCTTGTAGGTCAACCGGCTCCGAAAAATGGGGGCGCCGCCGGGCAACCCTGGCACGGGGTAGACGGTCTTGCATTTGAGGTTGCGCACAAAACCCTGGGGGTCGGGCGGGCAGGCCCAGTTATCGCCATTTTCATCGCCTGGCTGCTTTTCGCCCTCTTTGTCGTAGTAAGCGTAAGTGGTGCGCACGCCGGTGGGGGCTACCTCTTCGGTGGTGTTGCCATAATCGTCATACAGGGTGGTCGCGGTTTCCAGGCGAAGCTTGCTGGCGTCAGCACGTAATTTGTAGCGTTTGGTGATGGTCTTGGGCAGCTGGAAGTAGCGGGGTTGATCGTCGAAACTGACGCCGGCGCGTTCGTGGAACTCGGTTTCGGTTTCTTCGATATGGCCGTCTTCTTCCAATATTTGCCGGGTCAGCAGGTGATAGCGGTTGAACGTCTGGGTCTGGGTGCGGGCGACCTTGCCCGCTTTCCAGTAATGGGCAGTGACGCTGTAGCGGTAGTTAGCACTTGCCCGGTACAGGTTGTCCTCGCCGTCGTCACGCCAACTGACATTGCTGTTGCTACCTACATAGCTGTGCTCCACCTCGACGTTGTTGTCCTCATCGAAGTGCTTGTAGGTGTAGGTCGTTTTCAGCGGTGGCTGATCGGCCCGGGGCTTCACTTCGTGGCTGGTTACCCGTGGCAAGACTCTTTGCGGCTGTATATTGGGCAGTACGTGGCCCGGGTCGCCGTTCTCGCCGTAGCGAATTTCTTCTACAGCCCCCGTGGGTGTGGATACTTTCGCAAGGCAGGTCAGGCCATGGGCGCGGGTATAGCCGAAGCGCCAGTTACCGCCGATGTCAGCTGGCAGTTTGACTTCCACCAAAGCCCGGTTTTTCAGCTCGAGCCTGTAGCGCAGGAAAGGCAGGCCGTTAGCCCCTGCACCTGGATGCGTATCAACGGTGACCGCGCCATCGGTGTACTGCAGCTCCAGCAGCAGCGTGCCATTGTCATCGACGATCCTGGCCAGTCGGCGGCTCTCGGGAATGTAGTGGAGCGTTAACCCCTGGCCGGAAGGCGCCCGGACTTTACTCGGCAGGGCGATGGGGTTGAGCTTATCGTGCAGGGTCAGTATTTCCACCAGGCCGGACTTGTGGACCACGCGGTAGGGGCCCTTGTCTTCATCGGCGGCAGTGCCGTCATCGTAAAAATGAAAGCTGTGAATTTTCTTTTCGCGAATGGTGGGTTGCGCCCCGGTACCTGTCACCTTGTAGCTTTCCCCCGTGTGCAGGGTAAGCATGCGGGTAGCGGGCTCGTAGCGGGTCATTGCCAGGCGCCAGCCGGTGCCGAAACCTGAGTCTTCATTGTTGAACGGGCTGTACGACAGGCGCAAGGGCAGCCCAGGGCCGGTCAGGTCGTTACCGGCCGGCACTGGCAAGTCAATGGCCAGGTTGTAATGGCCCGTACGTTGGTCGACATTGTTTTGCACGAAACTCTGGAAGTTGCTGGCGTTGCTGTGTACCCCGGGAGTGTCAGCCATGATCAGATGCTCCGCGGGGCGATGGTGACCACGATGCAGGTAAGATCTCCTTGCTTGATCGGGTCACCTTTACCAATTACTCGGAAGCCTCGGCTTGGCACATTGTTGTCCAGGCCGCTGTTGGTCAGGTAGCCCGGTTTTTCCGGGCGGCCCGCGTAGGTCCAGATCTTGTCGATGCCCATTTTTTCCAGCGAAGCATTGGCGCGGCTGGTATCGAGCTCAACCCAGGAACTGTCGAGCTTTTCACAGCGCTCATTATCAGTCAGCAGAAACGTCGATTTGATCGGCACGTTTCGAATGCGGATGGAGTGAGGCTCCCTGGCTTCTGACGGGCACTCTTTTTTGGGGAGCAGTTTCACGGTAGTGCCGCTGCCCGCTTCCGGCAGCTCGAACCCGCAAGCAGGTTCGGTGTTGTTGTCCACGGTTTGGTAGAGGGAGAGAAGGGGGGTGGGATCCGCCAGGTTCGAACGGGTGGTATCGGCTGCATCGGCGGCCACACTGCTTAACAACAACGGCATCGTCAGCATCGCCTGTATTAGGGCCGACGGAAGAGTGGGGCGGCGGTCATTGAGTTGATTCATTTCTCAAAGCTCCCTGTTCAGGGTGTATGAACAGATAAAAGAAGACAGGTGTTTGCATTGCAGGGCCAAACAAGGCGTTTTGTCTGTCTGGAGCTTATTGAACTCGCCGCACCGCCGCACCTGGCAGAATTAACAGGTGCGCCGGGATAATAAGTGGAGGCTTCAAGGGCATACCTGTTTTTTTTGTTTTGTCACCTGGCAGATTTATCAGGTCTGGTTTTTGCCCGCGTACCCTGTGCCACCTGTTATTTCTGTCAGTAGCCAATCGCAGCGGTGCGCCGTGAAACTAAGGGCATCTTCAACCCACCAGGAGAATGTTCATGGTGATGCGACGCCCATTCGATGGCGGGGTCGATCAGCCCCAGTTAAACCCCGCTCCTGAAATACCGGCGCAAAACGCGTGGGGGGAAATTGACGTAAAAAACCTGAATGGCGACCATTTGGAATTTCTTATCAAGGACGCGGATATCCGGTTCGGTCAGAGCATATATCCGGTCTGGCGCGGGATTGCCGCAGACGGTACGCCGTTTGATAAACTTGATGCCGTGGTTGAGGTGCCCGCGGATTACGACACTACAAGAACCATGACCGCCAAGGTGGCCAAACGTTTTGTCGAGCCTTACGATGGTGGGTGGGCATTTTTATCCTACAAGGTTGAAAACGCAGATGAGTCCACGCCGGATTCAATGCGTATCTTTTGTTACCTGGGTTTGCGCGACCGTGGTGGGGTTGCCGAAACATTGGCGGTGGCGCAGGCGCGGGAGTCGCATGATCGTGTAATTGTCCTTTCAGACCTTGAGTCTGAAGGCGTGCGCCTGCTGGCGCCAAGCTACCGGGCCATGCAGGTCGGCGACAGCATCGAGCTGGTGGCGCGCAAGTTCAACGCTGCAGGGGACGAAATTACGCCACCGGCAACTGAGCGACATGAAGTGACCGAGGCCAATGTCGGTGAGCCGCTGCAATGGCAGATCGCCAAGTCAGACTTCAGCCGCGTGCGCAATGGCCGGGTAGCGTTTCAATACACGATTACGCTGTCCGCTAACGACGAAAAAGTGCCATCCCCTGTGCAGGAAATGACTGTAACAGAGGCGCCCAGCCCGGCTGACTTGTTGCCTGCTGCCACTATCGATGGCTTCACGGGGGTGCCGCTTGACCCTGGTATGTTCCCCGATGGCTTGATCGTTCGGGTGCCTACAGCGCCAAGTGTTCAAGTAGGTGACCACTATTTGCTGCACTGGAAAAGCCCCCAGGCGCTCGAGCCTGAAGTGCAGTTTGCGCGCATGGATGCGAGCAGCCTGCAAAGCGATGAGACCGTATTCCGGGTTGACCCGGCTTTGCTTGAACCGGGTGATCATAAAGTGTTCTACCAGGTTGCCCGCGCGGGGCACGCGTTGACTTCGCATAGCCTGGACGTAGCGTTTGAAACAGCACGCACCCTTGCAGCGCCACGTATCGAGCGCGCAGAAGAGGACGGCCTCGGCAGGCAAAAGCTGTCGGCGGACAGAGCGATTCTTGGGGCCTATGTAACGGTACCGGATGTGCCCCTGCGCCCAGGCGAACGCTTCGAGGTTCACTGGGATGGTTATGAGCACAACGGCAAGCAAGTGGTCGACACACCGGAGGTAGGTGACGGCCGCAAGTTCAAGATCGACCCTGGTGTAGTCGCCGCGAACATGCATCAGCCTGGCGATGACCACAGCAGGCGTTTCAAGGTGTTCTACCACATCGTCGATGAAAACGGTGTGCGCTCGGCACCCTCTGATGCGGTGGACTTGCGTGTCCAGCCGCTGGTCATCGACAACAACGTCAAATGCGATCAAGCCCAGGCCAACGGCGAACTTTGGCGGAGCAAACTCTCGGCCAACGGTGCAATGCTTGAGGTGTATGGGGTGCTGCTCTGGCCTTTCGCGGCAACCGGTCAACTGTTCACGCTGGCCATTCAAAGCGGCGCCGTATTACGTGATCGAGCGCCGGTCACTGCCGGCGAACTCAGCAATGCGCGCATACAACAGTGGTTAAGTGTTGCGACCTATAACGGGTTGGAAGAAGACAAACAGTACACCGTTTATGGGGAAGTCAGTTTCGATCAGGGCGATAGTTGGCACAAGCTTCGCCCGCTGCTCCTGATTCCCAAGCACTCTAAATAAATGGCCAGTGCAACTGGCCGCGCTGGCCAGGTTTAGGGGCGGCGTGCCGTTGCGCTGATTAACGCGGGTCACATGGAGTTGGATATAAATGAACAGTAAAGCACCTGTGCGGGCTCAAGCCGTGGGTATTCAATCCCTTGAAGAATTTCTGCGTAAAATGGAACAGGGCGCGCAAACCGTCAAGTGGGATGCGCTGCTGGTGTTTGACAGGGCGGCGACCAATGCCCTGCTGACGCAAGAGTACATTGACCGTATCGATATCGAGGAAGCATTTTTCCCCAAGCTGAAGGACGATGTGGTTGACTCAGGTAACGGTATCAAACATGTTCTGAATGGCCTGGTACTCGACAAGCCTCGGCTGTCTTTCGAGAACGCAACTATCGCGTATTCCAAGGGTAAGTTGCAGATGCGCCTGGTGGGCGGAAAGCATCTTGAAGTGATTGACACGCCTCACGCTGGCCAGATGGTCAGGAGCGTAACCGCCTTGGTTATCTATAATGCCGCTAACCGCGGCATACTGGACATGGACATTGACCTGAGGGCAGTACAAGGTTCCGTCAATGATAGCGGCAAGGTATTGCTTGACTTGAAGGACGGCACGGAACATGTCTTCAGTGGAGGGGCGACTGGGCCTGAGAGGATACGGTTGGGTATTTATTTCAAGGGACAATTGGACAGTTGGAGTAAGGAGATTACGCAGTTCCCGCTCAGCGAGATGGTGGTTGATGCTAACTCGCCTATAAACCCAGGGGTTTTTGGTATTCGCACTCACGCGGCGCCGGGAGGCGCCTTGCTCGGCTCCGAGAATTTTGGTGAAGGCGCGGTGGTTGTGTTTGTTGCCATGCAAGGCAGTAAGCCTGGTGATTACCCCCATGACGATAGCGCATTGCTGTACATGTTGCCCGCTGCGGTAGAGCCGTATACGAGTAATCTGGTACTCTCGCAGAAATTTATAGCTAATCAAGCCATTAAGCGTGGCTTGGATCAATTTGAATGGATAAATGGTAAATTCGACGTTAGAGAGCTGCCCGGCGAACGCTATGAACTGGTTGCGAATGGACAGACGGCTCACTGGATAAGTTACGAATATTATGATGAGGGTCATGGAGGAACGCTGCAGCCTTGGCGCTGGAAGCTGTCGGTTAATGGAGTTCACGTTCCGCTGTTTTCTCCGGGCGATAAATTTGTATTCGAGGGCAGATCGCTTAAGGCGCACTGGCACACCGAAGTTGTGGCAGGAACTGTGGTGTATTTTATTCAGACCGGAGATTCGGCAGGACGTACTATAAATCTAGATATTAATGCGATTGTATCTATTGATGCTAGTTATAAGTTTGTGGTTGATGATGCCGAGGTTAAGCCGGTCCTAAAGTTTGTGATGGATGATGTAAAGGTTAATACGAAAATCGACATCCAAGATGATTTCGGTTCTGGCGACGCGGCTTCAGCCGCCAGGGAAAATTCCGCAAACATTGTAGTTGGGTTAGAAACCAAACTGGCATCGGAATTCGAGGCAAAAGCCAGCGAACTCATGGATATGACGTTTGAAATCGACGCCTTACGCCTCAATAATTTGCTCTTCCGTGGCGAGAACGTTGTCGAACCGCGCGACGTGTCCCTGCCGACCGACCTGACCCTGCTGGGCAACCTGGCGCCCAAGCGCACCACGATGGTGATAAGCCCTTCGGAGCCGATCGTGGCAAGGGGTGGAGTCATCGAATTCAGCGTTTCTCCTGCGGCGGCCAGTGTCAACTGAACCGTGAGTAACCTCCCTGGCGAAACCGGCGACACAGGGTCGTTCAAAGACCCCTCGGTAGGGCGGTATACGGCCCCCTCCGATGACGCGTTGCTGAGAGAAGGACAACGCCGGTTGATCGTAACGGCCACCAGTGGGGAGCTGGTCAGCAAAGCACTGGTTAGTGTTGTACCAAACCACATCACGGTCAGCCCCTTGGTGGCGGTGGTGGGTGTAGGCAGATCCTTTGCGGTGTCCGCGGGTACTCCCGACGGTGCTGCAGTGACATGGGATACTCCCGAACTGGGCACAGTCGCCCCGGATGACGATCCGCTGAACCCCGGGGGTTACAAATATACCGCACCGTTAGAACTGCCAATTGGCGACGGGACCAAGCCGGAGCACTACGGCGAGCTGCGCTTGGACGAGGTCACCGTTCGATCTGTGGGAGGCCACTCGGCGAAGATTGACATGCTGGTCGTTGGCTCCAAGAGCTCCAATTACTGGATGGAGCCAGAAGTCAGAGACGATGGCAAGGTGGCGCTTCCGTTCTACAAGTTGGACAAACATAAGCAGAAGGTCAAGGTTCCTGAGCCAATCGAATGGACTGTGCTTCGCGGCGGTGGGTCCGTCGACCAGGATACCCAAGTGTACACGCCTGGCAACGATGGGAACGACCAGTACGTAATCATATCGGCTTTCTGGGTCAACGATGATTTGTTCGACACCCACGACTACGTTATCTTGCCACTGCCGTTCGTCCCCGGGCCTGCTTACACCAATATCCTTAATGGCGTCAAGACTTCCCATGGTCTGGAGGAGGTGTGAGATGGAACGTAGGCTTGCTTCGCCGGAAGAACAGAAAACCTCTGTACGGCAAGATTGGGGGGGCGTGCTTGCCCTGGACCGCAGCTTGCTTGACCTGGTACTTCGTGAACAATACCTGGAAGCACTCGGTAACTTCGGTGCGATGGACCCTATCCATCTCGAGGCTTACCTCGATGAGGGCCAGCGAATCGGCGTTACCCTGCAAGGGCTGGTGCTGGGGGTGCCCCAAGTCAGCTTTGAACATGCAACAGGGGTCGGCTCGGGCCTGACGCTGCGGATGAACATTATCGCCGGGGAGTACATGCGGGTCTTGGGGCTTCCTGGCAGACCCAAGCGCGTGGTGGAAAGCTTTACCCTTACCGAAGCCATGGGCTATCGGGTCGAAGCGCCGCTGGAAGTGTGGGTCGGCCGACCCAAGGGGAGCCGGCATACCCAACTGCAACTGAACCTTGCCAGCGCGGACAGCTACTCTACCAACCTTGGGCCAACCCCCTATGCCCAGGCCATGCTTGGCCGGCGCCTGCAGCAATCGATCAGCTATATGCGGGCTTACCAGCACACCTATTCCCTGGGCAGTTTCGTCATGGACGACTACTACCCGCTGAGCCCGGAGCAGTTCATGGTCAATACCATGGCCGCACCTTGGGGGCAAAGCGAAGGCAGCCCTCGGTACGGGGACGGTGCTGTGCTGGTTTTCATGAAGTTGGGCATCGACTTGCGCCCAGGCGGCCAGCTACCCCCAGGCACCGACTTCCCTTACCCGATTGCCGAGGGTGCGAGCGATCTGCCGGGTACGCTGATCCTTGTACCGGACATTGCGGAGCTGGGGGCGGGGGAGGTAAAGGATGTGCTGAGTACCTTCAGCCTGCCCAGTGGCCATGAGTTCGTGATGCGGGCATCAAGCTCAGACGCAGATCTTGTCTTGACCGGAAACTGGCAAAAAAAAGCGGGCGCGTTAGCGGTCGAGCCTGCCTTCGCGAATGTGGTAACTGGGCAGCCCATCGCGTTCACTGCTGATGGCGCAACGGGCCAGGTACTGTGGTCGGCCACCAACCTGATGCGCCCCAAGGCGGTTGGCACATTCAATGGCGCCAGCTACAGCCCAACCCCTGCAGACAGTTTTGTGCAGGACCAGCAGATGGTGCTGGTAACCGCGACTTCGCCTGATGGCCCTGATCCGGTGCTTAGCCACGCGTTGGTAGTGGAAAGCGCCCGTACGGTACATGTAGCACCGCGTGTTGCCACGTGGGTGACAGGGGACGCCCCGATCGAGCTCCGCGCCTCTAGTGCCGACGGCGGTAGCCTGCAGTGGAGCCTGGTCGAGGCGGTGCTTCTGTCCAACGGCACTAATCGGGTTCAACCGCTCGATCAGCCGCTAGGGGAGCTGGACGACAAAGGTAATGGTCGGGCCATTTTCACGCCCTATCCGCCTAGCAGCAGCCGCGATTTCGAGGTCCAGCGGATCCGTTGCACCAACCGGCTTACCGGGGATAGCGCCGAAGGTGCGGTGGTAGTGATTGGCTGGGAGGCGGACCTTAACGTGGTTCCGTTTCACGTCGCACAGGGGCTGTCGATGCAGCCTACACCGTTCACGATAATGTCTCGGGAGTTCGAGCAAAACCTCGGTCGTGCTGTGACCTGGACGGTACATGGGGAAGGTGAATTCCACGACAGCGTATACATCCCCCCGCAAAGCCCGCAGTTGCCGATTGCGGTGGTGACTGGGTTTGACGGCATTGAGCGCACCGGCTACGCCATCGTGGAGTTCAGCCAAAGCCGGCAGGACAAAATAGCCGGTCTATTGTCATGGGAGACCATTGCCAATTTCGAACTTAGAGCCATCGGTGCACCGCAGTGCTACGCCAATGGTTGGCAGCAAGTCGAAGTCGAGGTCACCGTTGCTGCTGCCGATGATAGCAATGGTAACCCGGTCGAGATCTCCGACGCCGATCTGGCCACATTGAAGTTCTTGAATGCTGATAACAACAACGATCTGCCGTTCCTGGCGCCGCTGGAGGAAGCCTTGGCTGCCGGAGATGATGACGCGCCAGACTGGGCGGTCAACAGGGTTGCCAACGATATCCAGCGTCAACCTGGATTGCAAGTTGGAGGTAGCGCGCCTTTGCGGGCCAGAAATCGCCGGTTTTTCCTGCATTCACGTAAGCCGGGGGTGATCGGGGTGATTGCCTCGATACAGAACACCCTGACAGGGAAAGTGGTTACGTCTGAAAACCTTGGCGAAAAGGGTAAACTGGAATTGCGCGGGCAGGACATTCCGTCCTTTACCCAGGAGCTGTACTCTTTCAAGCGCACGCGTGTGGCGGGGGATACGTCACCGTCTGAAGGGGATGAGTTCGCTTACATCGACACCAGTACAGACAATTGGTTGCTTGAGCACGTTATCAAAGAAGGCCGGATAACCAAGTTTGCACGACTGTTTATCAAGGATTCCGATAGAAAATCGGCTGTGCGTTGGTCGTGGCAGCCGGGCTCGTCTACCCCCCCTGTCCAAGACGACGACTTTGTCAGCTTTACCGGGTTTTCATTCGAGTCGAGTAATGGCCAGATAAAGGACGAACTGTTGTTCGACGGGCTGCTCTACCGCATGGCCAAGAATCGGGCCTATGCATTGCCAGATAGGGTGCTAGGCGCAAAGCCGGGTGCCGGGCAATTGATGATCACCCTGCAGCGGGATTCAGGGTTTGTGCTGTCCTGTGGTCTTGAAGATCCAGGTTATCGCAAGGCATTGGAACGGGACTTGGAGTTTACCCTGCTGGATGTGGAGGGTAATACGCATCCATTGAAGTTTACGTTTGCCGTCACGGCGGAAGAAGAAAGGGCGGGCATTACCCATCGCGACGTCCTGAAACTCTCGATTCGTTGAGCAATGGCTCACCTCAGCGCACATGGGCACTGGGGTGAGCTGCGACACAACCTCCTTCGGATGATTAATAATATGGCTATTGAAACAGTAGTTCATTCCAATGCATTCAATGCGTCGGGTTTTGTCCAGAATGCGGTCGATCCGCGCACTGGCCAGTATGCGATGAGTATCAACCTGCCCCCCCTTGTCGGTAACTATCAAGCTGGCCCAGACCTGCCGATTCGCCTGGTATTCAATCCATTCAGCGACAAAAATACTGGCTTTGGCCAGGGTTGGTATATCGAACTTACCCAATACATTCCGACAACTCGCATGTTGCGGCTTCATACCGGCGAAAGTTTCCGGGTGACTGGGTCTGGCAACGAGCCAGGCATTAAAGAAAGAAAGCTCGAAACGTTCCGCTTTTTCGAGGAGAGTGTAGAAGGCAAGAAACAGTATCGTGTGGTTCACAAATCCCACATGGAAGAAATCCTGAGCGAGTACGGTACCAGGGATAATCTAGTTGCATTGCCTTCAGAAGTTCGCGCGGCATCGGGCCATCGTATCCTGTTGAAGTATGACAATAATCAACGGCTGGAGCGGATTATCGACGGCACGGACCTGGTATTGCTGGAAATCAGCTATGGCAGCACGGTAAACCTCAAATTGCATCCCTATGCCAATGATGGCAAGCCGGTCGCAGAGTACAAGCTCAGCCTGGTCGATGGGGAGTTGCGCCAAGTTGACTTGCCAGGTGAGGCTGGTGGCAACTGGCGTTTTGAATACACCCTCGCCAATGGGCTGACTTGCCTGGCCAAGGTTTCGACACCCTACGGTAGTGTGGAAGATATTCGCTATGGGGAGAATGGCGATACCGGCCACCTGCTGCCAGGGGGAGGGACGCGGGCAGCGATACCGCGGGTAACCTCTCATGCAGTCAACCCTGGCGCCGCCCAGCCGTCGATGAAAACCACCTACACCTATACCATCTTGCATGAGGGGATTCAGGCCCCTCACAATTTTGTAGGTAATGGCAGCGATGTCACTTGGCGTGACGATGGCGAAGACAACCTTTATCGCGCCAGGTCCAATTACCGGTATGCAAGTACGGCCCACCAATGGGGCAAGGGCGCGGATGGCACGGATCAGGTGTTGCGTACCACCGAGCGTACTTACAACCGTTTCCACTTGCAGGTGAGTGAGGTCGTTGTGCAGGGCAAGAACCAACTCGCCAGCAGCACCACGTACCACGGCAATCCGGCAACTGAATTCGACAATCAGCCGAGCAACTTCCAGCTACCGCTGGAACAACGCAGCAGATGGTCAGTGCAGGGGGATGCCTCCCGGGTGCGCGAGGAGCCTGCCACCAGAACCGAGTATGACCTGCACGGCAATCTGATCGCTCAGACCTTGCCCACCGGGCAGCGTACCGTTACCGAGTACTACCCGGGCGAAGATGATCCGGACGGTTTCGTGCGTAACCCGAAGCGCGTGACGCAATACCCTGCAGAGGGTGGCGACGAGCCTGCACCGATATTGCGGCGACACTTCGAGTTTGAAGCGCTCCCCCGCGTGGTCTACCCGGCTCGCTCTGCCAAACTGCCCGCGTCCGATTGGTTGGTGCTGACGCAGGAAAGCCTGTTGGAAGTGGTTGACGGGGTAGAGCAGGCGCCTTTGCAGGTCACTACCACGCGCCCGGTCAATGTTGCCACCGACCTGCTGCGCCATGGGCGCCCGTTGCTGCAAACCTTGACCATGGGCGGTAAAAGCACCAATACCGCTTTTACTTACAGCACCGATGACCTTGATGGGCACCCTGTATTGGTGACCGAGCAGCAGGTGACGGGTTTCGATAATGGCGAGATCGACCCAGTGACCGGCCTGCCGCGCAATGTTTGCAAGGTAATCACGCTGAAGGATTCGATACTGATTGGCGAGCCCATTCTGAATCGCGACGACAACGATATTGAGATCGAGTACGCCTACGACGCTCTGCGCCGTGTGATTCGGGAAACAGTGTCGCCCAATGACGATAAGTACAAGGCGTCCCGTACCTACGCATACGGGCTTGTGAGCGGGGCCGGTGGCCAGGCATTGCAAAGCCGAGTGGATGTTAAAGGGGTTGCTGTCCGCTCGTACATCGATGGCCTGGGGCGAGTGGCCAGGGAGGAGCGTCATGATGCCGACGTCGACGGTGGGGATGCCCTTCTGCGCCAGGTCTTCCGCCCGATTAATGCGTTTACCTACGATGAGCTTGACCAGTTGACCGAAGCAGTCGAATACGATTGGAAAGGCGCCGAGCAAATGCCGTTGGCGACCCGGTATGAATACGACGACTGGGGGCAGCAGCGGTGCGAAATCGGTCCGGATGGTGTCAAGCGGTACCACGAGCAAGACCTGATCGGGTCTAACCCTTTCGGTGCGGACCCCAATGGCAACCTGCCTACCCAGACCGTGTGGAGTGAATCTGCCGATGGCACAATGAGCCTGGGCAAAACCACCACCTGGCTGAATTTGTTTGAGCAACCTGCCCTGGTTCGGCGATTCGACCTGGCGAACAAGCTGTATGCCAAACATGAGTATTTCTATGACGGGCTGGGGCGAAATGTGCGCGAAATCGATGCACGCGACACCACCACCCGCTCCAGTTATGACGTGTTCGGCCGTTTGGTGGACCAGACCCTGGCAGACAGGTCTGTGGTGCATCGCGACTATGCCGTGCACAGCAGTGAAGACCTGCCGATCAGTATCAGCGTCGGTGGCATCATGCTGGGTGAGCAGGTTTTCGACGGCCTCAACCGAATGATCACCTCCATTACCGGGGGGCGGGCGCGCCACATGCAGTACGAGCCAGGCCAGACCAAACCAAGCAAAGTGAAGACGGCCGCCGGCAATGTCATTGAGTACCAGTACCTTCCGCAGTTGGGTGAGGAGCCTCAAGTGCGGCGCATTCCGGGCCGCCAGGCGGATTATGAATTCGACCCGCATAACGCGCGGCTCACCTGGTGTAAAGAGGAGGGCGAAGAGCTTGCCCGGGCCTATTTCAGTACAGGCCAGATCAAGCAGGAAACCCGCACGATCGGAAACGAGACCTGGTCAATGGAATATGGCACCAGCCTGTTGGGGCGGCAGTTGTTCTATAAAGATGTTCTCGGTCAGACGCAGACTTATGCCTACTACGCCAGTGGCCTGCTGGAGCAGACTGCGCTGGGGTCTACCAGCAGCCGGTTCTTCTACGATGGGCTGAGCAATACCCAATGCATTCTCACGCTCGACGGTACACAAGGGTTGGCCACGGAACTTGAGTATGACCACCAGGGGCGCGAGTGCCTGCGCAGATTCGTGTTCCTGAATACCGTGGTCGAGGCACCGATCGAAGGTTTCCAGTTTGCCAATGATAGTGTGCAGGCGCTGGTGGACACAGCGGGGCTGCTGGTGCAAGGGATTCAGGTGCTGGAGCAGGAATACAGCCTGCTTGACCAGATCACGTTCAAACGCCTGTCCGAAAACGGTAGTGCCTTGCGTGAGGAGAGTTACAGATATGACCGGCGTGGTCGCCTCGAGGAGTATGCCTGTGACGGATTGCTTTCCCACAGCCCGAAAGACCCGGCTGGTAAAACCATTCGTCAGCAGTACTTCAATTTTGATGCGCTCGACAATATCACCTGGGTACTGACTGATTTCGAAGAAGAGGACGGTAGTAAAGACTCAAATGAGGCCACGTACCTGTTTGAAAATGACGACCCTGCCCAGCTGACGGGTGTGACTAACACGCATGCAGACTATGCCGACTTCACCCTGGAATATGATGAGGACGGCAGCATGAAGGTCGATGACAGGGGCAAGGTGTTGACGTATGACGCCTTGGGGCGTCTGAGCAGCTACGATGGTGGCGGTTACAGCTACGACCCTCTGGACAGGCTGTCAGGCCAGGAGGCATGAAGCAGCTGCTGTGAAGATCGGGGTGTGAAGCTAATGTCGAGCAGTCAAGCGCTTGAGACCCCTTTGCAGCCGATCGCCGGCAAGCCGGGCTTCCACAGGAGCAGGGCAGACCTCAAGTTTTGCCCGGCCCCTGTGGGAGATTCTATGGTTTCTGGCAAGGGTAGCCGGAGCATCTTCAGCGCCTGTGAGATCGAGCGCCGCGCGGGCGGCGTGCGATCTCACAGGCGCTGCATATCGTGTGGTAACCACCTGTCAGCCCTGATGCGATCCCTGGACTGCCCCCAATAAGTTG
>NZ_DKJF01000045.1:0-14266 GCF_002454615.1 Pseudomonas sp. UBA6699 | reverse complement strand
CCAGGAACCATAGAATCTCCCTCAGGTACGGCGCATGGCTTGAGTGCTGTGCAGTATGTGAGAGCTGGCAGCTTTGAACGGCTTAACAAATGCCCTGGCCATACGCGGACCCGGTTGACCGTTGCGGGTATACTCGCCAACCGTTTCACTGTTATCCGAGTATTTAGATGGGTCTTTCCGCAATCGCAACACCCGCACCGCGCCGCTTCGGCGTGCCCCTTGTCGCCTTGCTTGTGCTGCTGGCTGGTGCCTGGTTCCTGAACCTCAACGCCGGCTTCAAGCAGGCCTTGCTGCTTATGGTCGGCGCCGCACTTGGCCTGACCTTGTACCACGCGGCCTTTGGTTTCACCTCAGCCTGGCGGGTGTTCATCAACGAACGCCGGGGCGCGGGCCTGCGCGCGCAGATGTTCATGCTGGGGCTGGCGGTGCTGTTGTTCTTCCCGGCGCTGTCGGCAGGTAGCCTGTTTGGCTCACCCGTGACCGGCCTTGTGGCCCCGGCCGGTGTTTCGGTGGTGTTCGGTGCGTTCATTTTCGGCATCGGCATGCAACTGGGCGGCGGTTGTGCCTCGGGCACGCTGTTCACCGTTGGCGGGGGTAATACACGCATGCTGGTGACCTTGCTGTTCTTCATCATCGGTTCGGTCAGCGCTACCCACCACGCCGACTGGTGGTTCGCCTTACCGTCGTTCCCGGCCACCTCGATTGTGCAGGCGTGGGGCGTGGCGCCGGCGCTGCTGGTGAGCCTGGGCGTATTTGGCCTGATCGCGTGGGCCAGCGTGGTGCTGGAAAAGCGCCGGCATGGCGGGTTGGAGGCGCCTGTCGGCAGTGCGCAGCGCGGCTTGCGGCGATTGCTGCGGGGACCCTGGCCGCTGCTGTGGGGCGCCATCGCTTTGGCCGTGTTGAACTACGCGACACTGGCCCTGGCGGGGCGGCCGTGGGGCATCACCTCGGCCTTCGCCTTGTGGGGCGCCAAGGTGCTTGAAGGCCTGGGTGTGAATGTCGCCAGTTGGGTGTTCTGGCAGGCACCGACCAACGCCAAGGCGCTGGCTTCGCCGTTGTGGCAGGACATCACGACGGTCATGGACCTGGGCATCGTGCTCGGTGCGCTCCTGGCAGCAGGGTTGGCCGGGCGTTTTGCGCCCAGCCTGAAAATTCCGCTGCCGTCATTGCTGGCTGCGGTGATTGGCGGGCTGCTGCTGGGCTATGGTTCGCGCCTGGCCTATGGCTGCAATATCGGAGCGTACTTCAGCGGTATTGCTTCCGGCAGCGTGCATGGCTGGCTGTGGCTGGTGGCGGCTTACGCCGGCAACCTGATTGGGGTGCGCTTGCGCCCGCTGTTCTTTGCCGGGGAACGCCGTCCGGCGGTGCTGAGCGGCTGCTGATTCAGCACTGGGCGCCGTCCGGGGCTGCTTGAAGCTTGCTTCACGGCAGGGGCCCCGTGGCGGCGTTTTTAAATTCATGAAGTACTTTAGATTTGATTCATAAGTGCTTGAAATAAAAACACCTATCTCTTCGCAACTGCATGGTGCACGCACTGCTCGTAATAGGTCTGCCGGATTGCCGCAGGCTTGAGCCTGGAGCGGCTGTTATAGGTTTGTTCAGTAATGCCGAAGGCGGTCATGCGCATCCACGGTTTGGCGAACTTTCGCACCTGAAGCTTCTTGCGCGTAGCGTACAGGGTGACCCCGGCAAGCTTGGCCTGCTGGGCTTCACCGGCTATTTGCGCACCCCACTGGCAGGTGTGGCGATCATTCTGGCTGAGCGCCCTGGCCTGGGCGCCGAAAGCGAATGTGGCGAGCAGGCAGCCGGCCATCGTAGCTAGAAGTACTCGCATATTGCTGTCCTAAGCAATTGAAGGGGAACGAAGTTTGCCTTCAATTGCAAAGGTGGGGGGCCAGCAAATTGCCGTCAGCGGTTGGGCCTGTGCAATGACCTAGCAGCCGGGTTGCGCAGGCTAGCCCAGGCAAGGCAGGCGATCCACGGTACCGACACCCCGTAGTTGAGGCGCTGGTACAAGCCGAACAGTTGCCCGCTTTGTGCCGCCTGGGCCATGAGTGCGACGGTCACGATGGCCAGTATCAGGCTGGTGGCGGACAGTAGCGCGACGGCCTGGCTTCCGGCCAGACGCGTCCTGAGCCACGCCCACAGGGCGCTCGCCAGGGTCAGTGAAAAGAACATCAGCAACCCCGACAAGATGAACAAGACCGCGAGAGGATAATTGTTGACCCATGGCGACCAGCGCTGCACGGGCGAGCCAACCGCGCCGAGCTGGCTCATGGCTTGTTGGAAATGGTCGTAGCCGGGGTACGCCAGTGCAGTGAGCCAGACCCCGGCCAACAGCCACAAGGGGATCAGTAAGCCGCAGCCCAGCAAAAGGCGGTCATAGGTTTTCACACGGGCAGTTCCTTCCATGGATGCGTGAGGTGGAAGCGCACAGTATCTTGCAGCGCAGGCTCTGTGCCAGCACTTCCAGGTGTTGTCGGGTAGGTGCAGCCCCAGGCAGGCAATGAAATCCGCACGCGACATATGTGATCGTACAACTGCTTGCGCTATGATAAGCGCTGTCTTTCAAGGTGAAACACAGGGCGATGACAGAGCAGCAGGTACAGGCAAGGACCCGGCGCAAGCCGCGCAGTCTGGCCCAGGAACTGGTTACGGTGCTGACCGAGCGTATTCGCAGCGGCCAGCTCAAGCGCGGCGACAAGCTGCCGACCGAATCGCAGATCATGGTTGAAGAGGGCGTCAGCCGCACGGTGGTGCGTGAGGCCATTTCGCGGCTGCAAGCCGCCGGGCAGGTGGAAACCCGCCACGGCATCGGTACGTTCGTGCTGGATGCGCCGGCGACCGGGGGCTTCCGGATCGACCCGGCTACCGTCGTTACCCTGCGTGAAGTGCTGGCGGTGCTGGAGTTGCGCATTGCCCTTGAGATCGAATCGGCGGGGCTTGCCGCACAACGCCGCAGCGATGACGAGCTGGCCGGCATGCGCGCGGCGCTGGATGAGCTGAACGAAGGGGCGGCCCACGCCACCGATGCGGTGTCGGCCGATTTCCAGTTTCACCTGCGCATTGCCCAGGCCAGTGGCAACCATTACTTCGCCGACATCCTCAACCACCTGGGCACCAGCATCATCCCCCGGACCCGGTTGAATTCAGCGCGGTTGGCGCGTGATGACCAGGCCCATTACATGAGCCGGCTGCGCCATGAGCATGAAGCCATCTATGAAGCCATTGCACGGCGAGACAGCGAAGGGGCCAAAATGGCCATGCGCATGCACCTGAGCAATAGCCGTGAGCGTTTGCGTCAGGTGCATGAAGAGGCTGAGGCGCAAGGGGCCTGAGGCCCGTGCCGCAAAGGGGCGTCAGATCGCCCCGTCGCGCCACTGCCCATTCACCAACCGCCGCAGCCCCAGCGGGTTGCTGTCACGCAGGGCCTCGGGCAACAGCGCCTGCGGGTAGTTCTGGTAGCACACGGGGCGCAGGAAGCGGTCGATAGCCAGGGTGCCGACCGAGGTTCCGCGGGCGTCGGAAGTTGCCGGGTACGGCCCGCCGTGGACCATGGCATCGCACACCTCGACACCTGTCGGGTAACCATTGAGCAGAATCCGCCCGACTTTCTCTTCCAGCAGTGGTACCAGCCAGGCAAAGGCTTCAAAGTCCTCAGGCTCGCCGATCAGTGTGGCGGTCAGCTGGCCGCGCAGGCCAAGCACGGCAGCGCGCAACTGGTCGTTATCCTGAACTTCCACGGCCACGGTGGTGGGGCCGAACACTTCCTCCTGCAGCAATGGGTCGGACTCGACCAGCAACCGGGCATCGGCCTTGAACAACTGGGCATGGGCCTGGCTGCCTTGCTGTGCCTGGCCGGCCAGGTGTTCGATACCGGCGTGGGCGTGCAGGTGCTCCAGGCCAGCGACATAACTGCGCAGGCCGCCGGCGTTGAGCATGACCTGGCCGGCCTGCTGGCCCAGGTGCTGACCCAGCTCAGCCAACAGCTGGCTGTACGGTGGCGATTGCAGCCCGATGACCAGGCCCGGGTTGGTGCAGAACTGCCCTGCGCCCAGGCACACCGAACCGGCCAGCTCACGGGCGATGGCGTCGCCACGCTTGGCCAGGGCGCCCGGCAGGATGATCACCGGGTTGATGCTGGACATCTCGGCGAACACCGGAATCGGCTGGGGGCGCTCTGCGGCCATGCGGCACAGGGCGTCGCCGCCTTTCAGCGAGCCGGTGAAACCTACAGCCTGGATGGCCGGGTGCTTGACCAGCCACTCGCCCACGCCGCCACCGAACACCATGTTGAACACCCCCTGGGGCATGCCGGTACGCTCGGCTGCCCGGTTGATGGCGCAGCCGACCAGGTCGGCGGTTGCCATGTGGCCGCTGTGCGCCTTGAACACCACCGGGCAGCCGGCGGCCAGCGCCGCGGCGGTGTCGCCACCTGCGGTGGAGAACGCCAGCGGGAAGTTACTGGCGCCGAACACCGCGACCGGGCCAACGCCAATGCGCATCTGGCGCAGGTCCACGCGTGGCAGTGGCTGGCGTTCGGGCAGGGCGAGGTCGATGCGTGCGCCTAGGTAGTCGCCACGGCGCAACACCTGGGCGAACAGGCGCATCTGGCCGCTGGTACGGCCGCGCTCACCCTGGATACGTGCGGCGGGCAGTGCGGTTTCGCGGCAGACGATAGCGATGAAGGCATCGTCCAGCTCGTCCAGTTCGGCGGCGATGGCATCCAGAAATTCGGCGCGGCGCGCCGGGGCCAGTTGGCGGAATTCGGCGAAAGCGGCGGCCGCGGCTTTGGCGGCTTGGTCGACTTCGCCCTCGGTAGCCTGGGCAAAGTTGTACGGCAGGGCTTCGCCAGTGCTGGCGTCCAGGCTCTGCAGGCGCTGTGCGCCAGCGGCGCTGCGCTGGCCGGCGATGAAGTTGTGGCCGAGGATTTCAGGCATGGGGTGCTCCTGTGAGGGTGGCTGAATGAAGAGTGCTGGGCAAGCCTGCCCAGGGCATCAGGTAATCGGCGCCGGATTGAACAGGGTGATGTCGTTGTGCAAGCGGTGCTGCTCGGCCCAGGTCTGCTTGCGGCCACTGGCGACGTCGAGGTAGTAGTGGAACAGCTCCCAACCCAGTTCCTCGATGGTCGCGCGGCCGCTGGCGATGCGCCCGGCGTCGATATCGATCAAATCGGGCCAGCGCTGCGCCAGCTCGCTGCGGGTGCACACCTTGACCACGGGCGCCATGGCCAGGCCATACGGTGTGCCGCGGCCCGTGGTGAAGACATGAAGGTTCATGCCTGCGGCCAGTTGCAGGGTGCCACAGACGAAGTCGCTGGCCGGGGTGGCGCAAAAGATCAGGCCCTTGCCCTTGACCCGCTCGCCTGGGCCAAGCACGCCCTGGATGGCCCCGCTACCGGACTTGACGATCGAACCCAGCGACTTTTCGACGATGTTCGACAGCCCGCCTTTCTTGTTGCCCGGTGTGGTATTGGCGCTGCGGTCGGCAGCGCCTTGCTGCAGGTAGCGGTCGTACCAGTCCATTTCGCTGACCAGCGCGTCGGCCACCGCCTGGTTTTGCGCGCGGGAAGTCAGCATGTAGATGGCGTCGCGAACCTCGGTCACTTCCGAGAACAGCACGGTGGCACCGGCACGTACCAGCAGGTCGGCGGCATAACCCAGCGCCGGGTTGGCGGTAATGCCCGAAAAGGCGTCGCTGCCACCGCACTGCATGCCGAGGATCAGCTCGCTGGCCGGTACGCTTTCGCGTCGACGCTGGTCGAGTTTCTTCAGGCGGGTTTCGGCCAGCGCCATGATCTGCTCGATCATTTCCACAAAGCCCAGGCTGGCGTCCTGCAGGCGGTACAGCCACGGGTCGCTGAGATCTACCGACGGGTCGTTGTCGTGCATCACCTGGCCGGCCTGCAGCTTTTCGCAGCCCAGGCTGATGACCAGCGCTTCGCCGCCCAGGTTGGGGTTGCGCGCCAGGTTGCGCACGGTGCGGATCGGGATATAGGCGTCGCGGGCGTTGATGGCCACGCCGCAGCCGTAGCTGTGGGTGATGGCTACCACGTCATCGACGTTGGGGTATTTGGGCAGCAGTTCGCTGCGAATGCGCTTGACCGCGTGCTCCAGCACGCCGGTCACGCACTGCACGGTGGTGGTGATGCCAAGGATATTGCGCGTGCCGACCGTGCCGTCGGCGTTGCGGTAGCCTTCGAAGGTGAATCCTTCCAGTGGCGGCAGCGGCTGTGGCACGGCATCGCAGCGTGGCAGGCTGTCCAGTTCCGGGGCAGCGGGCATGGCCAGCTGGCTTTCCTGTACCCAGCTGCCCTGGCGCAGGTCTTCCAGCGCATAACCGATGATTTGCCCGTAGCGGCGCACCGGCTCGCCCTTGGCGATGGTCACGGTGGCAACCTTGTGGCTTTGCGGTACGCCCTCGACCAGGGTCAGGCCGTCGGCAAAACGGGCACCTTCGCCCAGGCCGCCGTCATTGACCACGACCACGACGTTGTCATCGTCGTGCAGGCGCACGTAGCGGGGCGAGTCGGAATGTTCGATCAACTGCATGTTTGGGCCCTACTTGTCAGGTTCTCAGGCTTTTTTGTACATCCGCCCGCACCGAACGAGCCGGCGCGGGCGTGTCACTCAATGGCGCGAGCTGGCCAGTTCGCCGTTGGCAGCAGGCTCAGCCTGTGGCTTCGGGGCGTCGTCGCGCAGTTCGATACGCTTGATCGGGCCAACGATCGCCAGGTAGCTGAACACCGCTACCAGGGCGTTGGCGCCTACGTAGACCAGGGCCCACTTGAACGAACCCGTGGCGCTGATGATGTAGCCGATGACGATAGGCGTAGTGATAGAGGCGATGTTGCCGAAGGTGTTGAACAGGCCGCCCGACAGGCCGGCGATCTGCTTCGGCGAGGTGTCTGCCACTACCGCCCAGCCCAGCGCGCCGATGCCTTTGCCAAAGAAAGCCAGGGTCATGAAACCGACGACCATCCACTCGGCGTCTACGTAGTTGCAGAACACCATGGTGGTCGACAACATCAGGCCGCAGACGATCGGCAGCTTGCGCGAGAAGGTCAACGAGTTGCCACGGCGCAGCAGCCAGTCCGAGATCACCCCACCCAGCACACCGCCGATAAAGCCGCATACCGCCGGCAGCGAGGCGATGAAGCCGGCCTTGAGGATGGTCATGCCGCGTTCCTGCACCAGGTACACCGGGAACCAGGTCAGGAAGAAATAGGTGATGGCGTTGATGCAATACTGGCCCAGGTACACGCCCAGCAGCATGCGGCTGGTCAGCAGCTGCTTGATGTAACCCCATTTCGGGCCATCGTTGCCGCGCTTGTGGTCCATGTCGACCAGGCCGCCGTTCTGCTCGATGTGTTCGAGCTCGGCCGGGCTGATGCGTGGATGCTGGCGCGGGTTGTAGATGGTCTTCAGCCAGACCATCGAGAAGATGATGCCCAGCGCCCCCATCACCACGAACACGTGCTCCCAGCCGAAGCTGAACACGATCCAACCCATGATCGGTGCGAACAGGGCGGTGGCGAAGTACTGCGCGGAGTTGAAGATGGCCGAGGCGGTACCGCGTTCCTGGGTCGGGAACCAGGCCGCGACGATACGGGCATTACCTGGGAACGACGGGGCTTCGGCAAAGCCGACGAGGAAGCGCAAGGTGAACAGGGTCACGACTGCCCAGGCAACCGGAAGGCCGCCGACAAAGCCCTGCAACAGGGTGAACAGCGACCAGGTGAAGATGCTGAAGGCGTAGACGTTCTTGGAACCGAAGCGGTCGAGCAGCCAGCCACCCGGAATCTGGCCAGCCACGTAAGCCCATCCGAAGGCGGAGAAGATATAACCGAGGGTTACGGCGTCAATGCCGAGGTCTTTCTGCAGGCTGGAGCCTGCGATTGCAATGGTCGCGCGGTCGGCATAGTTGATCGTGGTCACCAGGAACAGCATGAACAGGATCAGGTAGCGCACATGCGTCTTTTTAGTCGCTTGCATGCTGGTTGTACTCCCACTAGTTATTTTTGTGCGGGCTCACGAATGGTAACCGGAGCGGGGCAGGCCCACTCCGGGCGCGGCATATGGCAGGCCGCAAGCAGCGCTTACTGCGGGCCCATCTTGTCCATCAGCGCGGCGAGCATTTCGTACTCTTCGGCGGTGAGGTCGGTCAGCGGGGTACGCACCGGGCCTGCGTCGTAACCGGCCAGCTTGGCGCCGGCCTTGACGATGCTCACGGCGTAGCCAGCCTTGCGGTTGCGGATGTCCAGGTAGGGCAGGAAGAAATCATCGATCAGCTTGGCTACAGCAGCGTGGTCGTCGCGGGCGATGGCGTTGTAGAAGTCCATCGCTGTCTTCGGCACAAAGTTGAACACTGCCGAGGAGTAGACCGGTACGCCAAGGGCCTTGTAGGCAGCAGCATACACTTCTGCGGTTGGCAGGCCACCCAGGTAGCTGAAGCGATCACCCAGGCGGCGGCGGATCGACACCATCAGCTCGATATCACCCAGGCCGTCCTTGTAGCCGATCAGGTTAGGGCAGCGTTCGGCCAGTTTCTCCAGCAGGTCGGCGTTCAGGCGGCAGACATTGCGGTTGTACACCACCACGCCGATCTTCACCGATTTGCACACGGCCTCCACGTGGGCGGCAACACCGTCCTGGCTGGCTTCGGTCAGGTAGTGCGGCAGCAGCAGCAGGCCCCTGGCGCCCAGGCGCTCGGCTTCTTGCGCATATTCGATGGCCTGGCGGGTGGAGCCACCCACGCCGGCGAGGATCGGTACCGAAGTGGCGCAGGTATCGACTGCGGTCTTGATGACCTGGCTGTATTCGCTGGCAGCCAGGGAGAAGAACTCACCCGTACCACCGGCGGCGAACAGGGCACTGGCGCCATACGGGGCCAGCCACTCCAGGCGCTTGGTGTAGCCCGCCGGGTTGAAGTCGCCCTGGGCGTTGAAGTCGGTGACCGGGAAAGACAGCAGGCCGTGGGAGAGGATGGATTTGAGTTCTTGTGGGTTCATTGTTGTTGGCATCCTGTGGCGCTTGGGTGGAGGTGTTGTTTTGCGTTAGAGGTAAGTTATCGTACAACCTCAGGGATGACCAGTGCTTTTTGCGATTTTTGTTTTGTGCGAGCGTGCCTGCTTCTACGTGGCCGCCTCGATATGTGTGGTGGGTTGTAGATCGAGCGCCGCCCGCGCGGCGCTCGATCTCACAGGCGCTGAAAAACCGACGACTACCACCCGGTAGTCATCGTATCTCTCAAGACCAAAGAAAAAAAACGATCGCAAAGATAGGCACAAACCCGCCGCCCGATTCCACGGCAGATATTCTGGGACCAGCAGAGGGTGACCGGGGGAGGCGGGGGCGGCCTTGCGCCGCCCCGCGATCAAAGCAGGGGAAACTGTAGGTCAGGCAGCGCGCTTGACCTGCGCCTTGCGAACCTGCGCGCGGCACGCGTCACCGAACGCCTGGAAGATCTTGATCGAGTCGGGGTTCTGCGCGGCTTGCCATTCTGGGTGCCATTGCACGGCGAACAGGAATGGCGAAATGCTTGGCGCATGAATGGCCTCGACCAGGCCGTCTTCCGCATGCGCGATGGCCTCGATGCCGGCGCCGAGCTTGTGCAGGCCCTGGCCGTGCAGCGAGTTGACGCGGATTTCGTCGCAACCCAAAGTGTCGCGCAGCCAGCTGCCTGGTTTGATCTTTACGCTGTGAACCTGGGCGTACTGTACTTCGACCGGGTCTTCCGGGTTTTCCCGGTGGTCATTGAAACCCGGTTCGGCGTACACCTTCTGGTAGATGTCGCCACCCAGCGCCACGTTGATTTCCTGCATGCCCCGGCAGATGCCGAAGATGGGCAGGCCACGCTTGAGCGCCGCCTTGACCAGCGGAATGTCGAACAGGTCGCGGTTCTGGTCCTGGCCTTTGCCTGGGGTCTGGTTTTCCTGGCCGTACAGCGCCGGGTCGATGTTGCTGCCAGCGCCGGTCAGGTAAACGCCGTCGGCCATGTCCAGATAGGTCTCGAGGTCGTCAATGCCGCAGCAGGTGGGCACCAGCACCGGGACACAATCGGCGAACTCGACCAGCGGGGTGATGTATTTGTGGGTCATGACCTGGTAGTCATGGCCTTTGCGCTCTTGGCTGCCCATGGTCATCAGGACGACGGGTTTGCGCAGGGAAGGTTGCTTGTTGCCAATGTTGCTGTTGGACATATGTCACCTTGGGACAGGTTCGACCTGTCGTTGTTGTGCAGGCGCACGGCGCGGGGCCCTGAGTGGCGCCTGGAGCCCCGAGCACTGCCGGCTCGTCGAGCTGACGATGCCGGTCGGGGCCTGTAGATAGCTTGCCAGAGCCGTTCGATATGTCAAACGACTGAAAGGGGCTGCAATGCGGGAAATGCGCCGGTTTTGGGTGGGTTGAACCGATGCGGGCCTGTGGCGGCGTGGGTTTGGCGGGAGGTTCGGTCAATAATATTTAACGACGCAGTCGGGTCTTTGCAGCCGTGCAATGAAATAGGTGGCTTGAAGTCAACGCGGTCGTTGTGGGAGCGGCCTTGTGTCGCGAAAGGGCTGCACAGCAGCCCCGGCAATATAGGCAACAGTGCTGAAAAACCGGGGGCCGCTTTGCGACCCTTTCGCGACACAAGGCCGCTCCCACAAGCTCAGTGACAGGTCTGCACTCAGTGCAGGATCTGCGTCAGGAACCCCTTGGCCCGCTCGGTGCGCGGGTGGTTGAAGAACACCTGCGGCGGGCTGTCCTCGATGATCTGCCCACCCTCCAGGAACAGCACCCGCTCGGCCACCTGCCGGGCAAAGCCCATTTCGTGGGTGACGCAAAGCATGGTCATGCCCGTGCCGGCCAGTTGCACCAGCACATCCAGCACTTCAGCGACCATTTCAGGGTCCAGTGCCGACGTAGGCTCGTCGAACAGCATGATCCGCGGTTTCATGCACAGCGCGCGGGCAATTGCCACGCGCTGCTGCTGCCCGCCGGACAACTGGCTGGGGTACTTGTGCGCTTGGCTTGCGATGCCCACTTTGGTCAGGTACATGCGCGCCCGCTCCTCGGCATCCTTGCGCGATAGCCCACGCACGCTCGTGGGGGCGAGCAGGCAGTTGTCGAGCACGCTCATGTGCGGGAACAGGTTGAAGTGCTGGAACACCATGCCAATGTCGCTGCGTACCTGCGCCGCCTCCCGGGCGTTGGTCGCAAGGTCGACGCCGGCGACCTCGATAGTGCCCTGCTGGGCGATTTCCAGGCGGTTGATGCAGCGGATCAGCGTCGACTTGCCCGAGCCGGAAGGCCCGCACAGGACGATACGTTCGCCTTCGCGTACCTGCAGGTCGATGTCGCGCAAGACATGGAACGCCCCGTAGTGCTTGTTCAAGCCTTCAATGCGGATCAGCACCGGGCGCGGGTCGGTTTCAGGGGTAGCGGTGGCATGGCTCAAGAGTGCGGTCATCGTGTTGTGCTCCCGCGGGGGTCAGTCGAAACGGGTTGCGCTATAAGGCGCGGGGTCGGTGAAGGGGCGTTCCCCGGTCACCAGTTCGGCCAGCAGGCGGCCGCTGACCGGGCCCAGGGTGAGGCCATGGTGGGCGTGGCCAAAGTTGAACCACAGCCCCGGGTGGCGTGGCGCCGGCCCAATGACCGGGCGCATGTCGGGCAGGCACGGGCGCCGCCCCAGCCACGGTGCGTCGTCCAGGCGCTCGCCCAGCGCGGGGAACAGCTTGCGCGCCAAGGCTTCGCAACGGTCCAGCTGAATCTGGTTGGCGGGCGCATTGGCGGCATCGAACTCGATACCGGTGGTCAAGCGCACGCCGCGCGCCATCGGTGCCAGCACATAACCGCCCTGGGTGTCGCAGATCGCGTGCTCCAGTTGCGCGCCGCCACGGGTGCCGTAGTGCATGTGATAGCCGCGCTTGATCGCCAGCGGTATCTGGTAGCCCAGGCCGCTGAACAGGTCGGCCGACTGGGGGCCCAGGCAGGCGACAACCTCGTCGGCAGTGATCGGGCCACGGCGGCTGTCGACCTGCCACTTGCCGTGGTGCTGACGCAGGCTGCGCGCATCGCCATGCAGGAACTGCCCGCCGCGTTGCTGGAACAAGGCTGCATACCCACGGGTGAGGGCGCCGGGGTTGATGACGGTTTTTGGGTCAAGCCAGTGGATACCGCCGACCACGGTGGCATCCAGCTGGTGTTCGCGTGCCTGCAACTGGCCGCATTCCAGTATTTCGAACTGCAGGCCGTAACGGCTCAGGCCTTTGGCATCGGCCTTGGCCTGGCTGAACAGCGTCGGATCGCGGAACACCTCGATCCAGCCTTTGGCCTGCACCAGCCCTTGCAGGCCGGCAGCTGCGATCAGCACGTCGTGTTCCTCCACGCAGCGCTGCACCAATGGCAGCATATCGGCGGCGGCACCTGCCAGGCGCCCGGGGGCGGACTGGCGCCAGTAGCGCCACAGCCACGGTGCCGCCTTGGGCAGATGCGCCAGGCTGTAGCGCACGTCGGGCTGGCGGTTCAGGCCATAGCGCAGCAGGGCGCCCAGTTGCCGTGGGAAGGCATAGGGGATGACGCTGGAGCGCTCGATGAGCCCGGCGTTGCCGTGGCTGGTACCGCTGCCCGGTTCGTCGCGGTCGAGCAGTACCACCTGGCGCCCGCGGGCTTGCAAGTGCAGGGCGGTGCTGACGCCGACGATGCCGGCGCCCAGGACTAAGGTCTGGCAATGCATGGAACGTATCCTTTGGTCAGTTCAGGTGGCGGCCCAGGCGGGCTTCCAGGTGTTTCAGCAGGCGCCGCACCACCTCGACGATCACCAGGTAGAGCACTGCGGCCCACAGGTAGATCTGGAAGTCGAAGCTGCGCGAAAAGGCCAGTTTGGTCACGCCCATCAGGTCGTAGATGGTCACCAGCGAGGCAATGGCGCTGGCTTTGATCATCAGGATCAATTCGTTGCCCAGCGGGCCGATGGCAACCAGCAGCGACTGCGGCAGGATCACCTTGAAGAAGGTCGTCGAGCGCTTCAGGTTCAAGGCCCGCGCCGCCTCATACTGGCCCGGGGCGACGGCCATCAGGCTGCCGCGGAAGATCTCGGCCTGGTAGGCGGCGGTGTTCAAGGTGAACGCCAGCAAGGTGCAGAACCACGCCTCGCGGAAGAACCACCACAGGCCCACGTCCTGCCAGAAGCTCTTGAACGAGCCCAGGCCGTAGTACAGCAGGAACAACTGGGCCAGCAATGGCGAGCCGCGGAAGAAGTACACATAACCTGCCGCCAGGCGTTGCAACAGCAGGTTGTGCGACAGGCGCGCCAGCGCCAGCAGCAGGCCCAGCAGCGCGCCCAGGCTGAAGGAAATGGCGACCAGCTTGGCAGTGACCAGCAGGCCGTCGACAAAGCGCGGGCCGTAACGCTGCAGCAGGTCAGGGTCGAGCACCAGCGCCAGCAATTGGTCGAGGCTCATGCGCGCGCTCCTTGCAGGTGGCGGTTGCTCCGCCGCTCGATGTAGGCGAACACGCGCCCGGACAATGCCGCGAACAGCAAGTAGCCCAGGCACGCCACGCCATAGAAGAACATGGGCTCTTTGGTCACGCTGACGGCCAGGTTGGTCTGGCGCATCAGGTCGACCAGCGAGATGGTCGACACCAGCGAGGTGTCCTTGAGCAACGACAGCCAGTTGTTGGACAAGCCGGGCAGGGCAATGCGGGTCAACTGCGGCAGCAGCACCTTGAAGAACCCGGTGCGTTTGCTCAGCCCCAAGGCCGAACAGGCCTCCCACTGGCCTTTGGGCAAGGTCTTGAAAGCGGCCAGCCAGATCTCGCTGGAAAATGCGGCAAACACCAGGCTGAACGCGATCATGGCGGCCACGAAGGTATTGATCAGGAACTCACCTTCATAGCCCAGGGCGGCAAGGACCTTCTGCGCGGCGATCTGGCAGCCGTAATAAATGATCAGCAGTGTCAGCAGCTCGGGCAAGCCGCGGAACACGGTGGAAAACGTGGTGGCCCAGGCCCGTGGCAGGCGTTTGCGCGAGCGGGCCGCCAGGGCGACTACCAGGCCCAGCGGCAGGCCGATGGGCAGGCAGGCCAGGGCCAGTGACACAGTGACCAGCGCGCCGGCCAGCAGCGCCTGGCCCCAGCCACCGCTGGCCAAGGACAGCAAGGACAATTGATCGAGCATGACGAACACCTTGAGTTGACCTCACCGGCCTCATCGCCGGCAAGCCAGCTCGCACAGGTAAACCGCTGTTCTTCAGGTCTGTGGGCAACCTGTGGGAGATTCTATG
>NZ_DKJF01000080.1:150016-151407 GCF_002454615.1 Pseudomonas sp. UBA6699 | reverse complement strand
GGGTTTACCCGCGAAGAGGCCGGTACTTACAACACAACCCGCAGGCATTGCCCCGCGTGGTACAGCGAGAACCCGGACTCATAGAACGCGGTGCGCAGCGATGGCGCGCTCACGCCACTCATTGGCGAGAACGGAATCGGCAGGCTGCCCGCCTCACCCTTGAGCAGGAACTCGGCAAACGCCCGGCCAATCACGGTGCCGGTGGTATTCCCACGCCCGTTATACCCGGTCACCGCCACCAGCCCCGGCGCCGGCTCGAACAGGCGCATCAGGTGGTCGGGGGTGAAGTCGATGCAACCGGTCCAGTGCATTTCCCACTCGACCTTGCCCAGGCCCGGGTAGTAATGGCTTTGAATGCGGTCGGCCCAGCTGCGCACGAACCAGGCGGGCTTGTTGTCGACCCGGCCCAGGCTGCCGAGCAACAGGCGGCCCTGGTCGTCACGGCGGATACTGCTGAGCACGGTGCGGGTGTCCCATGAGCCCTGGCCGTGCGGCAGTACCTTGTCGGCCTCAACGCCTTGCAGCGGCTTGGAGGCGACCTGGTAGTAATAACCGCGGAAGAACTGCTTCTGCAGGTTGCTCCAGTCGCCTTCGGTGTAGGCACCGGTGGAAATCACCACCTTGTCGGCCCGTACCGAGCCACGGGCCGTCTTGACCCGCCAGGCGTCGCCCTCGCGCGCCAGGCCTTCGACAGCCGACTGCTGGAACAGCTGGCCACCCAGGCGCACCACGGCCGCAGCCAGGCCCTGGGTGTAGCCCATGGGGTTGATGGTGCCGGCGCGGCGGTCGAGCAACGCGGCGGAAATCTTGTCGGTGCCACAGTATTCCTGGCACTGCGCGCCGGTCAGCAGCTCCACGTCGGCACCGCGACGGCGCCACTGCTCGTGGCGGGCCTCAAGGTCGGCGATGCCGGTGGCGTTGTGCGCCATGTGCAACGTGCCCTTGTGCTGGGCCTGGCAGTCGATGCCCAGGCGCTCGATCATTGCGAACACTTCAGCCGGGGCTTCACCCAGCACCTGGTTAAGGCGGCTGCCCTGCTTCTGGCCAAGGGTCGCCTCGACGTCGTCGGGGCGGATCCAGGTACCGGCATTGACCAACCCGACGTTGCGCCCGGAGCCCCCGTGGCCGACCTTCCAGGCCTCCAGCAGGATCACCGACTTGCCCTGCTCGAGCAGGTGAATGGCCGCCGACAGGCCGGTAATGCCGCCACCGATCACGCACACATCGGCCTTGTGCTCACCGGCCAGGGCCTGGGCGGCCACGCTCGGTGTGCTGACGAATTCCCACAAGCATTGTTGACGCAGTTCGGACATGGCCCGGCTCCAGCAATTTGTTCTTGTTGGGGCTGCCTTGCAGCCCATTCGCGGGTAAACCCGCTCCTACGGGCACTG
>NZ_DKJF01000080.1:64133-149912 GCF_002454615.1 Pseudomonas sp. UBA6699 | reverse complement strand
CAGTGCCCGTAGGAGCGGGTTCACCCGCGAACCGGGGGCAAAGCCCCCGGCCATGCAGCATCAACCGATCAGTCGAACACGATACCCTGTGCCAGCGGCAGCTCGCGCGAGTAGTTCACAGTGTTGGTCTGGCGGCGCATGTAGCCCTTCCAGGCATCCGAACCGGATTCCCGGCCACCACCGGTCTCTTTCTCGCCACCGAACGCACCGCCGATCTCGGCACCGCTGGTGCCGATGTTGACGTTGGCAATGCCGCAATCACTACCCGCAGCGCTCTGGAAACGTTCGGCCTCACGCAGGTCGGTGGTGAAGATGCACGACGACAGGCCTTGTGGCACTTCGTTGTTCAGGCGCAGGGCCTCTTCAAAGTCGTCGTAGGCCAGTACGTAGAGGATCGGGGCGAAGGTTTCGTGGCGGACCACGTCGCTTTGCGCCGGCATTTCAGCGATGGCTGGCGACACGTAGTAGGCATTCGGGTACTGCTCGGCCAGCTGACGCTCACCACCGAATACCTGGCCGCCTTCGTCGCGGGCCTTGGCCAGGGCGCCCTGCATGGCGTCGAACGACAGCTTGTCGATCAACGGGCCAACCAGGTTGTCCTTGCGCGGGTCGCCAATGCGGACTTTGCCGTAGGCAGCTTTGACCCGGGCAACCACTTCGTCCTTGATCGAACGGTGCACGATCAGGCGGCGCAGGGTGGTGCAGCGCTGGCCGGCGGTACCGACCGCCGAGAACAGGATGCCGCGCACGGCCAGGTCGAGGTCGGCGCTGGGGGCCAGGATCATGGCGTTGTTGCCGCCCAGCTCAAGGATGCTGCGGCCGAAGCGTGCAGCCACACGTGGGCCAACTTCGCGCCCCATGCGGGTGCTGCCGGTGGCGCTGACGAGCGGCACACGCGGGTCGTCGACCAGGGCTTCACCGGCTTCACGGCCACCGATGACCAGCTGCGCCAGGCCCGCCGGGGCGTCACCAAAGGCTTTCAGGGCTTTTTCGAACAGTGCCTGGCACGCCAGGGCGGTCAGCGGGGTTTTCTCGGACGGCTTCCATACCACGGAGTTGCCGGCCACCAGGGCCAGTGCGGTGTTCCAGGCCCACACCGCGACCGGGAAGTTGAAGGCGCTGATCACGCCGACCACCCCCAGCGGGTGCCAGGTTTCACGCATATGGTGCCCTGGGCGCTCGGAAGCGATGGTCAGGCCGTACAGCTGGCGCGACAGCCCCACGGCGAAGTCGCAGATGTCGATCATTTCCTGAACTTCACCCAGGCCTTCCTGGGTGATTTTGCCGGCTTCGATCGAGACCAGCTCGCCGAGGTCGGCCTTGTGCGCACGCAGCACTTCGCCAAACAGACGCACCAGCTCGCCGCGGCGTGGTGCCGGTACGCTGCGCCAGGCTTCGAAGGCGCTCTGGGCCTGGTCGATGCAGGCGGTGGTCTCGGCCTTGCCGAGCAGTTTCACCGAGGCGATCTGGCTGCCGTCGATCGGCGTGTGAACAGGGTAATCGCCCTGGGTGTAAGCCTCGGCGGCAACGCCAAGGCGCTCGAGCAATCCAGCAACCATTTGTGCTTCTCCTACATCGGGTGATGGGGTGGAAAAATGATGTGGATCAGTATTAATCCGATCACATAGGTACAACAAACGACCTTTATTCCGCATATCATTCCACCAGGTAATGATCCGTATCGTAGAGACCGCTATGTCCAAACGCCTGGTGCCCTCCATGACCGCCCTGCAGTGCTTTGAAGCTGCAGCCCGCCATTTGAGTTTTACCCGTGCCGCTGAAGAGCTGCACCTGACCCAGAGCGCGGTCAGCAAGCAGGTGGCGCAGCTGGAGGACATGCTGCGCCATCACCTGTTCCTGCGCATTCGCCGGCGCCTGCAACTGACCCCGGCCGGCAGCCTGTACCTGGCCGAGGTCAACAAGATCCTTACCCAGGTAGATATGTCCAGCCGCTACGTGCTCACCTATGGCGAGCAGACCGAGATACTGAAGGTCGCCACTCAACCGAGTTTTGGCGTGCGCTGGCTGATCCCGCACCTCAAGGGCTTTGGCAAACGGCACAGCAATATCCACCTGGATATCCGCAACGAGATGGAGCCGTTCGCCCTGCTGCAGGGTTCGGCGGACGTGGTGTTCTTCTATGGTCAGGGCACCTGGCCGGGTGCTACCTGCGTGGCGCTGTTCGGCGAAGAAGTGGTGCCGGTGTGTGCGCCGGAGCTGCTGGCCGGGCGTGAGTTGGCGGGCGCCGAACAGCTGGCTGAGTTGGTGCTGTTGCAGAGTACCTCGCGCCCCGAGGCCTGGCACGAGTGGTTCCTGGAGCAGGGCCTGCAAAGCGTCAACGCCTACCACGGGCCGCGCTTCGATACCTTCTATATGGCATTGAGCGCCGCGCAGACAGGCTGCGGGGTAGCACTGGTGCCGCGCTACCTGGCAGCCAAGGAGCTGGCCGACGGCAGCCTGGTGGTGCCATGGGATCACGCCATGCGCAGTGCCGGGGCGCATTACCTGGCGTATGCGGAGCATGCGGCGGAGGTGCCCAAGGTACGGGCGTTGGTGGAGTGGATCGGCGAGCAGTTGCAGGTTTGAGGTTGCCGGGCCTACCTCGACCTGTAGGAGCGGCCTTGTGTCGCGATGGGCTGCAAAGCAGCCCCAATGGCCCTTGAGGTCGATCAAAAAAGGAATGACACACTCACTTTTTTTCGCTTGTGAGCAAGGTGCATTCCCAGCTTTCATGTAAGCGTCCGAACCTAACCAGGAAGCTAGCGATGCCCGCCCACGATTTCGTCAGCCCCGACAGCATTCGCGCGCAGTTTTCTGCCGCCATGTCGCTCATGTACAAACAGGAAGTGCCGCTGTACGGCACGCTGCTGGAGCTGGTGAGCGAAATCAACCAGCAGGTCATGGCCCAGCAGCCCGACGTTGCCGAGGCCCTGCGCTGGACCGGCGAAATCGAGCGCCTGGACCACGAGCGGCATGGCGCCATCCGGGTTGGCACCGCCGCAGAACTGGCTACCATCGCCCGCCTGTTCGCGGTGATGGGCATGCAGCCGGTTGGGTACTACGACCTTAGCTCTGCCGGTGTGCCGGTGCACTCCACCGCCTTCCGCGCGGTGCACGAGCAGTCCCTGCACATCAGCCCGTTCCGGGTGTTCACCTCGCTGCTGCGCCTGGAACTGATCGACAACCCGCAACTGCGCGAACTGGCCCAGAGCATTCTGGCCAAGCGCCAGATCTTCACCGCGCGCGCCCTCGAACTGATCGCCCAGTGCGAGCGCGACGGCGGCTTGAATGCCACCGATGCCGCCGCATTCGTGCAGGAGGCCCTGCACACCTTCCGCTGGCACCAGGACGCCACCGTCACCGCCGAGCAATATCAGCAGTTGCACGATCAGCACCGCCTGATTGCCGACGTGGTGGCCTTCAAGGGCCCGCACATCAACCACCTGACCCCGCGTACGCTGGACATCGATGCCATTCAGGTCGGCATGCCGGCCAAGGGCATTCCGCCCAAGGCCGTGGTGGAAGGCCCGCCCACCCGCCGCCACCCGATCCTGCTGCGCCAGACCAGCTTCAAGGCCCTGCAGGAAAAGGTCGCCTTCAGCGACCAGCAGGGCAGCGAAGGCAGCCACACCGCGCGCTTTGGCGAAATCGAGCAACGCGGTGCGGCCCTGACACCCAAGGGCCGCCAGCTGTACGACAAACTGCTCGATGCCACCCGCGCTGCCTTGGGCGGTGCGCCTGCCGAGGCCAACGCCGAACGTTACATGACACTGCTGAAGGACAGCTTTGCCGAATTCCCGGACGACCTCGCGCAGATGCGTGAGCAGGGCCTGGCGTATTTCCGTTACTTCGCTACCGAGAAAGGCCTGGCTGCGCGGGATCAGGACGGTCGCCCGACTACCCTGGAGGGCTTGATCGAGGCCGGCCATGTGCACTTCGAAGCGCTGGTCTACGAGGACTTTCTGCCGGTAAGCGCGGCGGGCATCTTCCAGTCCAACCTGGGTGACGATGCGCAGGCGGAGTACGGCAGCAATGCCAACCGCGATGCCTTTGAAGCAGCATTGGGGCTGCAGGTGCAGGATGAACTGGCGCTGTATGCGCAAAGCGAGCGGCGGTCGCTGCAGGCTTGTGCGCAGGCGTTGAACCTAGGTTCGATGTAAGCCGGTAGATCGCCGGGGGCGCTTGGCGCCCCATTCGCGGGCACGCCCGCTCCCACAGGTTCAAGGCTTGCGCTGTACCTGTGGGAGCGGGCGTGCCCGCGAATGGGCCGCAAAGCGGCCCCCTGCGGTATCAGCGAAAACGGTCGACCTCCTGCCGCAGCTGCGCCGCCAGCCCTTCCAGCTCCCGCGCGGTAAAGGCCAGCTCATTGGCCACCTCGCGCTGCTCGCCGTTGGCCTGGGCAATGCTCTGCAAATTGCGGCTGAGCACCGTCGCCGTGCTGCTCTGCTCCTGAGTCGCCGTACTGATCACCGTGAACTGCTCACCCGCCGCACGGCTCTGCTCGTCGATACGCGCCAGCGCTTGCGCCACCTTGTCATTGCGCTGCAGACCTTCCTGCATCAGCTGGTTACCCTGCTCCAGCGTCGTGATGGCGTGCCCGGTCTGCTGCTGGATGCTGGTGATCATCCCGGATATTTCATCCGTGGCCTGGCGGGTTCGTGCGGCCAGGCTGCGCACTTCGTCCGCCACCACCGCAAAGCCGCGGCCCTGCTCACCGGCGCGGGCAGCCTCGATGGCCGCATTCAACGCCAGCAGGTTGGTCTGTTCGGCGATGGCAGTGATCACGCTGATGATGCCGCCGATTTCCTGCGAGCGCGCCCCCAGGCTGTCCATCACCGTGGCCGTACCGCCGAGGGCATCGGCAATCTGCTTCAGCGAACGCGATGCTTCATCCATGGCGCTGCGGCCGATGCGGGTCTGCTGGGCATTGTCACGCGCCATGCGCTCGGTGCCCGCCATGTTGTCGGCGATGTTCATCGAGGTGGCGCTGAACTCCTCCACCGCACCGGCCATGCTGGTGATTTCACCGGACTGCTGCTCCATGCCCTCGCAGGCCCCGGCCGACAGGCCAGACAACGATTTGGCGCGCGAGCTGACTTGCTCGGACGCACTGCGAATGTGCTCGACCATGCCTGACAAGGCCTCGCCCATCTTGTTGAAGCTGCTGGCCAGTTGGCCGATTTCGTCGTGGCTGGTCACGCTCAGCCGCGCGCTCAGGTCACCTGCGCCCAGCGCTTCGGCCTGGCGCACCAGCGCGTCCAGCGGCCGCAGCTTGCGCCGCAACAGCCATAGGGTAGCCGCCACCGCCAGGACCATCGCCAGCAGGCTGCCGATGGCCAGGCGCAGGCCTACACTCCAGGTCACCTCACGGATTTCCGCCATCGGCATGCTCGCCACCACCGTCCACGGGCCTTCGGCAAATGCGGCCGTTGCGCTGTACAGCGGTTGATCGGCATTGGCTGGTGGCACCAGCCACTGGCCGTTCTCGTCCTGCAGGGCCAGCGAACCGGTCTGGCCAATGCGGAAACGCTTGAGGTTGGCAAACTGGGTGTTCTGCGCATCGGTGTAGTCGAAGCCAACGAACAATACGGCAATTACCCGGCCGTTGCCGTCACTTACCGGCACATAGCGGGTCATGTAGTTACGCTCGAACAAAACGGCGCGGCCAACGTACATCTGCCCGGCCAGCAACTTGCGGTAGGCCGGGTGCTGACGGTCGAGCTGAGTGCCGATGGCGCGGCTGCCGTCCTGCTTCTTCAGGTTGGTGCTGATGCGCACGAAGTCTTCGCCACTGCGCACGAACAGCGTGGCGATGCCAGCGGTCATCTGCTGGAATTCGTCAACCTGCTGAAAATCGTTGTTCAGCAAATGATCACCCAGATACAGCGCCGGTGTTGCCTGCCCGGCGACCTGCACCGTTTCACCGGCATGCAGCGACAGGCCCGAGGCGAAGCGGCGCTCGAACAACCCGCTGAGGCGCTGGGTATTGTCCTTGAGCGAACTGTGGAAGGTTTCGAGCTGGTCGGCCAGCAGGCGCGCTTCACTGCCCAGGTGCGCCTGGCGTGTGGCGAGGTTGGCATCGTCCAGCGAACGCAGGGCAAACAGGGTACTGCCGGAAATCACCAGCGCCAGCACGATGGCGAGGGCGACACCGAGCTGCGAGGCTATGCGGGCACGGGGTTGAGACATGTGAAGCTCCTGGCAAGAGGCCGGGATCGTCCTGATCACACTGACCGCCCGCTTTCTATCGACGGGAAGTGCGCCCTCTTCCGGGACGCTGGTGCCAGTGAATCGGCGTCGCGGGCGAATACTTGAGTGTCGGGCCGGGATATTCGCAAACGTTTTCTGTCGCCTCCACGGGCCATCAAAGGGGCGGGAGAATTTCCACATCCGGGAGATCCATGGCCGCTACCTCCTGTTCCAGAAATGCACTCAACCGGCGCAACCGCTCGCCCCCGCGCCGGGTACGCGGCCACACCAGGTAGTAATCCATGCCACTGGGCACCGCCGTCGGCCAGGGCAGGCTCAGGCGCTTCTGCGCCACGTCCTCGGCCACCATCAGCAAGTCGCCGATGGAGATGCCGTAGCCACGCGCTGCGGCAATCATGCTCAGCTCCAGCGTGTCGAAAACCTGCCCACCCTTGAGCGATACCTTGCCAGCGAGGCCCATGCGCTGCAGCCAGTCACGCCAGTCGCGCTTGTCCACCGTGGGGTGCAGCAGCTCGATACCGGCCAGCCGGGACACGCCCCAGGGCTTTTCGCCAAGCAGGTCCGGTGCGCCGACCGGAATCAACAACTCCGGGAACAGCTTGCGTACCTCCCAGTCTGCCGGGAACACTCCATCGCTGAGCAACACGGCACAATCGAACGGTTCCTGGTTGAAGTCCACATGGTCCACATCCATCCAGGCGCTGGTCAGTTGTACCTCGTTACCGGGTTGCAGGTGGCGAAACCGGCTCAGGCAGGCCAGCAGCCACCGCATGGTCAGGGTCGAAGGTGCTTTCATGCGCAGGATGTCATCTTCACCACACAGGGTTTCACAGGCACGGGCGAACGCGGCAAAGCCTTCGCGCACCCCCGGCAGCAATACCCGCCCAGCTTCGGTCAGTTGCAGGGTGCGGCCACTGCGCACGAACAGGCGGCAGGCGAAATGCTCTTCCAGGGTACGGATATGCCGGCTGATGGCACTTTGCGTGATCGACAGCTCTTCGCCCGCGCGGGTGAACGAACTGAGCCGCGCGGCGGCTTCGAATGCGCGCAAGGCATACAGCGGAGGTAGCTGGCGCGACATGAGGCACCTGCAATCCAGGGACAGAAGCGAATTATCCGAAACTTGCAGGCATGAGTTCAACTCATGCCAACCATCGCTTTTATCCTTTTGTGCAAAGTTGACCAAAGCCTCAGAATCGCGCTTCGTTGATCACCTCAGGAACAAGGACAGCCCATGCACGTCGCGCCCACTACAGAACTCAAGGCTTTACTGCGCCTGGCCGGGCCGCTGATCGCCTCGCAGCTGGCGCACATGCTGATGGTGCTGACCGACACCCTGATGATGGCCCGCATCAGCCCGCAGGCCTTGGCCGGCGGTGGCTTGGGCGCCGCCAGCTATTCCTTCGTGTCGATTTTCTGCCTGGGGGTGATCGCCGCAGTGGGTACCCTGGTGGCGATTCGCAAGGGCGCCAACGACATCGAAGGGGCCACCCGCCTGGCTCAGAACGGCCTGTGGCTGGCCTGGGGCCTGGCGCTGTTCGCCGCGCTGGTGCTGTGGAACCTTGAGCCGGTACTGCTGCTGTTCGGGCAACAGCCCGAGAACGTGGCCTCGGCTGCCCAGTTTCTGACCCTGCTGCCGCTGGCGTTGCCCGGTTACCTGACCTTCATGGCCTTGCGCGGGTTCACCAGTGCCCTTGGCCGTTCGACCCCGGTGATGGTCATCAGCCTGGTCGGCACGGTGCTGAACTACCTGCTCAACGTGGCGCTGATCGAGGGCATGTTCGGCCTGCCCAGGCTCGGGCTGATGGGTATCGGCCTGGTCACTGCGGTGGTGTCGATGGGCATGGCCATTGCCCTGTCGTTGTACATCCGCTGGCACCCGGCCTATGCCGCCTACCCGCTGCGCAAGGGCCTGTCGCGCCCATCGCTGCACGCCCTGCGTGAGCTATGGCGGCTGGGCCTGCCGATTGGCGGCACCTACATGGTGGAAGTGGGCCTGTTCGCCTTTGCCGCGTTGTGCATGGGGGTGCTGGGCAGCACCGAATTGGCGGCCCACCAGATCGCCCTGCAGATCGTGTCCACGGCATTCATGGTGCCGACAGGGCTCTCCTATGCGGTAACCATGCGCGTGGGCTTGTACTACGGCGCCGGCAACCTGCTGGCGGCGCGCAGTGCGGGGCGCGTGGGCATCGGCTTCGGGGCAACCGTGATGTTTGCCTTTGCCGCGCTGTTTTTGCTGTTGCCCGAGGCGCTGGTGAGCCTGTTCATAGACCGTAATGACCCGGGCTTTGCCGCCATCTACCAACTGGCGGTGCAGTTGCTGATGGTGGCGGCCTGGTTCGAGCTGTTCGATGGCATGCAGACCATCGCCATGGGCTCCATACGCGGCCTGAAAGATGCCAAGACCACCTTCCTGATCGGGCTGTGCTGCTATTGGCTGGTAGGCGCGCCGAGCGCCTGGCTGTTCGCATTCAACCTGGGCGGCGGGGCGGTCGGGATCTGGTGGGGGTTGGCGCTGGGGCTGGCGTGCGCGGCGGTGGCGCTGACCTTTGGTTTTGAGTGGCGGATGAAGCGGTTGTTGCGCAAAGCTGGGATTGGTGGAGAGGCTACCGCCTCGGCCTGACTTCAGGGCCTATTCGCGGGCACGCCCGCTCCCAAAGGTACAGTGCGCGGCCCCTGTGGGAGCGGGCGTGCCCGCGAAAGGGCCCTAAAGGACAACCCCCAACTGACAGTCAGGCGCCTGCAGCAAAAACTCCATCAACTCCCCCACCGGCAGTGGCTTGCTGACCAGAAATCCTTGCACCTGGTCACAACCAAACCCGCGCAGCAGCTCCAGTTGCTCCTCACTCTCCACCCCTTCAGCCACCACCTCAAGGTTAAGGTTGTGCGCCAGGTTGATCATGGCGTGCACCAGCTTGCGGTTTTCCTCGCGCATTTCCATTTCGGCCACGAAACTGCGGTCCACCTTGAGCAAGGTGATCGGCAGGCTGTTCAGGTGTACGAACGACGAAAAACCGGTGCCAAAGTCATCCAGCGAGAAGCGCACGCCCAGCCGGCCCAGCGCATCCATGGTCTGGCGTACCAGCTCGTTGCGGCGCATGACCGCCGTTTCGGTCAGCTCGAATTCCAGCCAGCGAGCATCCACCCCGTGCTCGAGGATCAGCCGGCTCAAGGTGGCCAGCAGCTGGCTATCCTGGAACTGGCGGAAGCTCAGGTTGACCGCCATGTGCAGCGGCTCCAGGCCGCGTTCGCACAACGCCTGCATGTCGCGCAGCGCACGGGAAATCACCCAGTAGCCCAATGGCACGATCAGGCCGCTTTGCTCCGCCAGCGGCACGAACTCGCAGGGCGGTAGCAGCCCCCGGTCCGAGTGCCGCCAGCGCACCAGCGCCTCGAGCCCCACGATGCGCCCATCGGCCAGGTTCAGCCGGGGTTGATAGTGCAGTTCCAGTTCATCCCGGCGCAGGGCGCGGCGCAGTTCGCTTTCCAGGTCGGCCAGGCTGCGGGCGTTACGGTTGATGCGCTCGTTGAACACATGGAAGGTGCAGCCCTGGCTACCCTTGGCCTGGCGCATGGCGATGTGCGCGTGCCACATCAGCGGGTCGGCGCCGCCCTGGGCACGGGCATGCGCCAGGCCCAGGCTGCAGCCCAACAGCAAGCTTTCGCCATCGATCCAATAGGGCTCGGCCAGGGCCTCGACGATGCGTTCGGCAATCCATTCGGCGCGGTTCGGGTCGCGGCGCGTGTCGATCAGCAGCGCGAATTCGTCGCTGCCCAGGCGCGCCAACTGGTCCCCCGCTTCCAGTTGGTGTTTCAACCGGGCCACAACCTGCAGGATCAGGCGGTCACCGCTCTGGTGGCCAAGGGCGTCGTTGACGTGGCGGAAGTTGTCCAGGTCGAGGTGGCCGAGGGCAACGCCCCGGCCTTCGTTTTCAGCCAGCCGTGCCGTGAGCAAGGCCTGGAAGCCCTGGCGGTTGGCAATACCGGTCAGTGGGTCTTGCTCGGCAAGGCGCTGCAAGGTGGCCACCAGCACACCGCGTTCGCGCACATGCCGCAGCGAGCGGCGCAGGCTATCGGTGCTGAGCTGTTGGCGCACCAGCCAGTCGCTGACGCCGCTGGGGGCCACCGCGGGCTCGTCGTCCAGCAGCAGGATGGTCGGCAGCTCACAGCGCCCCGGCGCTGGTTGCAGTGCCGCAGTCGCCAGGACCACGGCTTGCCGGTCATGGCTGAAAAGGCTGTCGACGGCCTCCCAGTCAGGCGCCGTCAACAGCACTGCAGTGCCGCCCAACCCCTGCACGCACTCGCGCAGCAGCACGGCCCATTCCGGCTCATCAGCCAACAGCAGCAAACGCAGAGGTTCGACAGGCGTGGACAAGCGGGCTCCTTAGGGCTTCACGGCACAACGAGAGAAGATGAATATGCTACTGCATTGATGAAAATGATTTTCAATTTTATACATACACCGGACTCTGCGGCGACCCGACGTATTTTGTCGTGCATCCTGCGCGAAATCAGGCCCGTTCGGCAAATACGATTTTTCCAGTGCCTGGCATTAGCCTGACTAATACAGGGCGCCAATAAAAGTCTGACTCAGACGTCAGACGGTCACGCCACAACGGCCCCATGCCTGTTAGAATGCGCGGCTATTTTCTGGCGACCCCCGGTTTCTAGCATGTCCCGACTCAATCCCCGGCAGCAGGAAGCCCGTGACTATGTCGGCGGCCCTCTTTTGGTGCTCGCCGGTGCAGGCTCGGGCAAGACCAGCGTGATCACGCGCAAGATTGCCCACCTGATCCAGAACTGCGGCATTCGTGCCCAGTACATCGTGGCGATGACCTTTACCAACAAGGCCGCGCGCGAGATGAAGGAGCGGGTTGGCACCTTGCTGCGCCCGGGGGAAGGTCGCGGCCTGACGGTGTGTACCTTCCACAACCTGGGCCTGAACATCATCCGCAAGGAACACGAGCGGCTGGGCTACAAGCCGGGCTTCTCGATCTTCGACGAGTCCGACATCAAGGCGTTGCTGTCGGACATCATGCAGAAGGAATACTCAGGCGACGACGGCATCGACGAGATCAAGAACATGATCGGTGCCTGGAAGAACGACCTGATCCTGCCGCCAGAAGCCCTGGAAAAGGCGCGCAATCCGCGCGAGCAGACCGCCGCCATCGTCTACACCCACTACCAACGCACGCTCAAGGCGTTCAACGCAGTGGACTTCGACGACCTGATCCTGCAGCCGGTGAAGCTGTTCCAGGAACACCCCGAGGTGCTGGAGCGCTGGCAGAACCGCGTGCGCTACCTGCTGGTGGACGAGTACCAAGACACCAATGCCAGCCAGTACCTGCTGGTGAAGATGCTGATCGGCATGCGCAACCAGTTCACCGTGGTGGGCGACGACGACCAGTCCATCTATGCCTGGCGCGGTGCCCGCCCCGAGAACCTGATGCTGCTCAAGGAGGACTACCCCTCCCTGAAGATCGTCATGCTCGAACAGAACTACCGCTCCACCAGCCGGATCCTGCGCTGTGCCAACGTGCTGATCGCCAACAACCCGCACGCGTTCGAAAAACAGCTGTGGAGCGAGATGGGTGTAGGCGACGAGATCCGCGTGATCCGCTGCAAGAACGAGGAAGCCGAGGCCGAACGGGTGGCCATGGAGATCCTCACCTTGCACCTGCGCACCAACCGCCCGTACAGCGACTTTGCCATCCTCTACCGCGGCAACTACCAGGCCAAGCTGATCGAGCTGAAACTGCAGCACCACCAGGTGCCGTATCGCCTGTCGGGCGGCAACAGCTTCTTCGGCCGCCAGGAGGTCAAGGACCTGATGGCCTACCTGCGCCTGCTGGTGAACCCGGACGACGACAACGCCTACCTGCGGGTGATCAACGTGCCGCGCCGCGAGATCGGCTCCACCACCCTGGAAAAGCTCGGCAACTATTCCACCGAGCGCGGCATTTCCATGTACGCCGCCAGCGACGAGCTGGGCCTGGGTGAACACCTGGACGCCCGCTATACCGAGCGTTTGCAGCGCTTCAAACACTGGCTGGACGGGGTACGCCAGAAGGTCGCCCTGGAAGACCCGATTGCCGCGCTGCACGAGATGATCCGCGACATCGACTACGAAAACTGGATCCGCCAGCAGACCGCCAGCGACAAGGCCGCCGATTTCCGCATCAGCAACGTCTGGTTCCTGGTGGACGCACTGAAAAACACCCTCGAAAAGGATGAAGAGGGTGACATGACCATCGAGGACGCCATCGGCAAGCTGGTGCTGCGCGACATGCTTGAGCGCCAGCAGGAAGAAGAAGAGAACGCCGAAGGGGTGCAGATGATGACCCTGCATGCCTCCAAAGGCCTGGAGTTCCCCTACGTGTTCATCATGGGCATGGAAGAGGAAATCCTCCCGCACCGCTCCAGCATCGAGGCCGACACCATCGAAGAAGAGCGCCGCCTGGCCTATGTGGGTATCACCCGCGCCCGCCAGACCCTGGCCTTTACCTTCGCCGCCAAGCGCAAACAATACGGTGAAATCATCGACTGTACGCCCAGCCGGTTCCTCGACGAATTGCCACCCGACGACCTGGCTTGGGAAGGCCTGGACGACGCCCCGGTCGAGGTGAAGGCGGCACGCGGCAACAACGCCCTGGCCGACATCCGGGCAATGCTCAAACGCTGATCAACCATTACTCTTTAATATTGCCGCCTCCAGCGGCCACCTTTGTTACATCGAGGAAATCACAGTGGAAGCACTGCATCAGAAGATTCGCGAAGAAGGCATCGTGCTTTCCGATCAGGTCCTCAAAGTGGACGCGTTTCTCAACCACCAGATCGACCCGGCGCTGATGCAGCTGATCGGTGACGAGTTCGCCCGCCTGTTCGCCGATGCTGGCGTGACCAAGATCGTCACCATCGAAGCCTCGGGTATTGCCCCGGCAGTGATGACCGGCCTGAAGCTGGGCGTACCGGTGATCTTCGCCCGCAAGCACCAGTCGCTGACCCTGACCGAAAACCTGCTGACCGCCTCGGTGTACTCCTTCACCAAGCAGACCGAGAACACCGTGGCCATCTCGCCGCGCCACCTCAACAGCAGCGACCGCGTGCTGGTGATCGACGACTTCCTGGCCAACGGCAAGGCGTCGCAGGCACTGATCTCGATCATCAAGCAGGCCGGCGCCACCGTGGCCGGCCTGGGTATCGTCATCGAGAAGTCGTTCCAGGGCGGCCGCGCCGAACTGGACAGCCAGGGCTACCGCGTTGAATCGCTGGCCCGGGTGAAGTCGCTGGAAGGTGGTGTGGTCACTTTCATCGAGTAAGCCTGTACCGGCCTCATCGCCGGCAAGCCAGCTCCCACATTGACCGCACAGGCCTCAGGGCTTATGCAGTACCTGTGGGAGATTCTATGGTTCCTGGCAAGGGTAGCCGGAGCATCTTCAGCGCCTGTGAGGTCGAGCGCGGCCCGCGCGGCGCTCGCTCCAACAGGCGCTGCCATACCTTGTGGCAAACACCTGTCAGCCCTAAGGCGATCCCTGTGGGAGCTGGCTTGCCGGCGATGGGCTGCAAAGCAGCCCCGGCAATTCATCAGTTAGCCGCCAACCCCGCCAGCAACAGCCGCTGATAAAGTTCTTCCTTCAATCCCTGCGGAGCATCCAGCCCCATCCGCTCAAGATGCTGCTCATACCCCTCCGGCCCCGGCGCATCCAGCGCGGCCTTGCCCAGCTCCAGCACCTCGCTCAACTTGAACTTGCTCTTCAACCAGTTCAGCGCCCGCAACAGGTCCTGCTCTTCGGCAGTGAAGTCCGTACCCAGCGGATACTCGGGGAACAACCGTGCATGCTGCGCCCTGACCGCCTCAAGGCGTTGCGGGGTGTTGTCGGCAAAGCGCGCGTCCAGCTCAAAGCCCTTGTGCAGCTTGCCGGCACTCTTGGCCTGCTCGATCAGCCCCTGCTGGAACCGTGAATCGCTTACCGCCAGCAACCGTGCAATCACTTCGCTGTCGGTCTGCCCACGCAGGTCGGCGATGCCGTATTCGGTCACCACGATATCGCGCAGGTGCCGGGGGATGGTGCAGTGGCCGTACGCCCAGAAAATGTTCGACGTCACCTCACCGCCCGACTCGCGCCAACTGCGCAACAGCAGGATCGAGCGCCCACCCTCCAGCGCATGGCCTTGGGCAACGAAGTTGTATTGCCCGCCCACGCCACTGAGCACTCGACCATCTTCCAGCTGGTCGGCCACCCCGGCACCCAGCAGGGTCATGCCGAATGCGGTGTTGATGAAGCGCGCATCGCGGCGCTGGCGGCGCTTGAGTTCCTCTTGCCCGTAGAGTTCGTTGATGAAGCTGATACGGGTCATGACGAACTGTGCACGCTGCTCCAGCGGCATCTCGCGCAAGCGCTGATAGAACGCCTGCGGGCCAAGGAAGAAGCCACCGTGCAACAACGCGCCCTGCTCATCCGCCGGGCGTCGCAACAAGCCTGCCTCGGCCAGCACCAGCAGGCCGTTGACGAACATCTCGCTGCAGCCGTAGAGGCCTTGAGCGAAGGTATCCAGCCCCCCTTCCCGTTCGATCAGCGCCTGCCAGGGGCCGACATCGAGTGCATCGAGCACCGCACGGTAGCCAGCGTTGTCGCCCTGGCGCGCCAGCAATGCCGCGGCGACCGCATCGCCCATGGCACCAATACCGATCTGCAGCGTGCCGCCGTCGCGCACCAGGCTGCTGGCATGCAGGCCAATGCAGTGGTCCTGAATGCCGACCGGCATGTTCGGTGTGGAAAACAGCCGGCGTTGTTCGGCCTCGTCGAGCAACAGGTCGAACGCGTCGATCGGCAGCTCGGCATCGCCAGGCATGTAAGGCAGCTCGGCGTGCACCTGCCCCAGCATGAGGATGGTTTCACCGGCAGCGCGGCGTTTGGCGACCATGGGCAGCAGGTCGAGGGTGATGTCGGGGTTGCAGGCCAGGCTCAGGTGCACGGGCTTTTCGGGCGTGGCAGCCACCAGTTGGGCGATCAGGTTCAGGCCCTTGGCGTTGATATCCCGCGCGGCGTGGCTGTAATTGCTGCTGACGTAGTCCTGCTGCGCCGATTCGCTGTGCAGCAAGCTGCCGGGCTGCATGAAGAACTGCTCGACGCGGATGTTGGCTGGCAATGTGTCGTTGCGCAGGTCGCTGAGGTAGGTGAGCTCTTCATAGTCGGCGAATACGCGCTCGACAAAAGGCTCCAGAAAGCGCCGCTGCAGCCCGTCGCCCAGTGCCGGCCGGCCCAGGGACAGGGCGGTGTAGATGGTCAGCCGCCGTTCGGGCAGTTCGCGCACGCGGGCGTAGAGGGCGTTGACGAAGGCGTTGGGCTTGCCCAGGCCCAGCGGCAGGCCCATGTGGATATGAGCTGGCAGGCGTGCCAGGACCTGCTCGACAGCCTGGTCGATGGAGCAGAGGTGCATGGGGCCTCCTGAGACATCCGTGGGTTCAGGGGTTGGACATGAACTCAAGCGAGTTGGTTGCCGGTGCGGGCCCTTTCGCGGCCAAAGCCGCAAAGAGGCCGGCACAGCCGCCACAAAAACAAAGCCCGCCATCAATGGCGGGCCTGGTGAAATTCAGCTGCAGCTCACAGCCCGGACATCTTCTTGATCGCCCCTTTCAGGTCGTCGTCCGAGCAGTCCGCGCAGGTACCTTTCGGTGGCATGGCGTTGATGCCGGTAATGGCCTTGGCCAGGATGCCATCCAGGCCGCCCTGGTGGTCGGCTCGCTCCTTCCAGGCCGCGGTATCACCCACCTTGGGCGCGCCGAGCAGGCCGCTGCCATGGCAGGCATTGCAGTGCTTGGCAATGATCTCGTCCGGGGTCTTGGCACCACCGCCACCCGCGGTCGCCGCCACTTCCATGCCTTTGCACTCCTGGCCCTGCACACAGACCTGGCCAACGGGCTCCAGGCGCTTGGCAATGTCGTCATTGGTCGCAGCGGTTGCGCTCATTGCCCAGAGGGCGAATACGGCTGCTGGTACGGCCAGCATCTTCTTGATTTGGTTCACGCGAACACCCTCATGGTGGCTAATCACGCCCGCGGCCACGAAACAGCGAGCGCTGGAAAGTATAGCGGCAACCTGAAGGCGGTGAAACGACCCTACACGGGAAAGGGGTATTGCCGAATCAATGCACTGCGCTGGATCAAAAGTTTGAGGGCGTAGCGGCACTGATCAGCCGTGCAGGCTGGTCGAACGGGTTGCGAAAGCGGTGCGGGCGGGTGCTTTCGAAGTAGTAGCTGTCGCCTTCCTCGAGGATGAAGATCTCGTTGCCGACCACCAGCTCAAGGCGGCCTTCGAGCAGGATGCCGGTTTCCTCCCCGTCATGGGTCAGCATTTCGGCACCGGTGTCGGCGCCCGGCGGATAGACCTCGGTCAGGAAGGCAATGGCGCGGTTGGGGTGCGACTTGCCGACCAGTTTCATGGTTACCGCGCCGTCCGAGATATCGATCAGCTCGTGGGCTTTGTAGACAATTTGCGCAGGGCTCTGCGCCTCCAGTTCGACCGAAAAGAATTCGACCATGGACATGGGAATGCCACTGAGCACCTTGCGCAACGAGCTGATGGAGGGGCTTACGCTGTTTTTCTCGATCATCGAGATGGTGCTGTTGGTCACCCCGGCGCGCTTGGCGAGTTCGCGCTGGGACAGGCCCTTGAGCTTGCGGATGGCTTGCAGTCGTTCGCCGACGTCCAAAGCTGGAGCCTCCTGAAACGGTAGAAAGGGGGGTGGATGTGAACGATATCATGGCAATGCCGTTCAGTATTTACAACACACCGCCCTCAACCTGTCCGCATCAGCGTGTCATTCGCCGACGTAGTCCAGGGGGACCCGTTTCAGGTTGCAGAAGATCTGGTAAGGAATAGTGCCAGCCTGTGCCGCCACTTCGCTGGCCAGTACCTGCTTGCCCCACAGTTCGACCGGGCTACCCACCGTGGCGTCGGGCACATCGGTGAGGTCGATGCTGAGCATGTCCATCGACACCCGGCCGATCAACGGGGCGCGCTTGCCCGCAACCAGCACCGGCGTGCCATTGGGCGCCTGGCGCGGGTAGCCATCGGCGTACCCCATGGCCACCACGCCAACACGGGTCGGCCGCGGGCTGACGAACTTGGCACCGTAGCCCACCGGTTGGCCGGCGGGCAGCTCACGCACGCTGATCACCCGCGATTGCAGGGTCATCACCGGCTGCAGGCGCGCAGCTTCGGCCTGGGCCACCTCGAAGGGCGTGGCGCCATACAGCATGAGGCCTGGGCGCACCCAGTCGCTGGGCGCTTGCGGCCAGCCCAGCACGCCGGGGGAGTTGCGCAGGCTGCACTCGGCCGCAAGGCCCTGGCGTGCGGCTTCGAACACGGCGATCTGCTGCGCGGTGGCGTCAGCATCCAGTTCGTCGGCACGGGCGAAGTGACTCATCAGAACAATCCGCGCGACCTTGCCGCTGGCCAGCAGGCGCTGGTAGGCCTCGTGGTAATCCTTGGGGTGCAAGCCCACCCGGTGCATGCCGCTGTCCAGCTTCAGCCAGACACTTAGCGGCTTGCGCAGTTGCGCTTTCTCGATAGCCTCCAGCTGCCACAGCGAGTGCACCACACACCACAGATCGTGCTCGGCGATCAGTGCCAGCTCGCTGGCTTCGAAAAAGCCTTCCAGCAGCAGCACCGGGGCCTTGATACCGGCACCGCGCAGTTCCAGCGCCTCTTCGATACAGGCCACGGCAAAGCCATCGGCTTCGGCCTCCAGGGCCAGGGCACAGCGCACGGCACCGTGGCCGTAGGCATCGGCCTTGATCACGGCCAGGGCTTTGGCACCGGTCAGTTCACGGGCCAGACGGTAGTTGTGGCGCAGGGCCTGGAGGTCGATCAGGGCGCGGGCGGGACGCATGGCGGCTGCCTTATGGTGGTTCAATTAGAAATCGGTGTTGGATTCATCGCCGGCAAGCCAGCTCCCACAGGACTCACAGGGCCTGAGAACTGCGGAGATCCTGTGGGAGCTGGCTTGCCGGCGATGAGGCCGGTACAGGCGACCTTACTGCTGGTGAGCCGGCGCAGCATGCCCGTGCTTGGCCACTTCCCGGCTGTTGCCATACCGGGAAATGTCCAGGCCCTCGGCGCTGATCTGCGGCTTCTTGCGCGCGATCAGGTCTGCCAGCAGGCGCCCGGAGCCGCACGCCATGGTCCAGCCCAGGGTGCCGTGACCGGTATTGAGGAACAGGTTGCGGAACGCCGTGGCACCGACAATCGGTGTACCGTCCGGGGTGGCCGGACGCAGACCGGTCCAGAAACTGGCCTGGCTCAGATCACCGCCGCGAGGATAAAGGTCGTTGACGATCATCTCCAGTGTTTCACGCCGACGCGGGTTGAGCGACAGGTCAAAACCGGCGATCTCAGCCATGCCGCCAACGCGGATACGGTTGTCGAAACGGGTGATCGCAACCTTGTAGGTCTCGTCGAGAATGGTCGAGGTCGGCGCCATGTCGCCATTGGTGATCGGCACTGTCAGCGAGTAACCCTTCAGCGGATAGACCGGGGCTTTGATGCCCAGCGGCTTGAGCATGTGTGGCGAATAGCTGCCCAGCGCCAGCACATAGCGGTCGGCGGTTTCCAGCTTGCCGTCGATCCACACGCCATTGATGCGGTCGCCGGCGAAGTCCAGGCGCTGGATGTCCTGGCCGAAGCGGAACTCCACGCCCAGCTTCAGCGCCATGTCGGCCAGCTTGGTGGTGAACAGCTGGCAGTCGCCGGTCTGGTCGTTGGGCAGGCGCAGGGCGCCAGCGAGAATATCCTTCACCCCGGCCAGGGCCGGCTCGACGCGGGCAATGCCATCGCGGTCCAGCAATTCGTACGGTACGCCAGACTGCTCGAGCACGGCGATATCCTTGGCCGCAGCATCGACTTGGGCCTGGGTACGGAACAGCTGGGTGGTGCCCAGGCTGCGGTTTTCGTAATTGATGCCGGTTTCGGCGCGCAGCTCGTCGAGGCAGTCACGGCTGTACTCGGACAGGCGCACCATGCGTTCCTTGTTCACCGCATAACGGCTGGCGGTGCAGTTGCGCAGCATCTGGGCCATCCACAGGTACTGGTCAACGTCACCGGTGAGCTTGATTGCCAAGGGTGCATGGCGCTCCATAAGCCATTTGATGGCCTTCAGCGGCACACCCGGGGCGGCCCAGGGCGAGGCATAGCCGGGCGAGATCTGGCCGGCGTTGGCGAAGCTGGTTTCCATGGCCACCGCCGGCTGGCGGTCGACCACCGTCACTTCGAAACCTTGCCGGGCCAGGTAGTAGGCACTGGCGGTTCCAATCACACCGCTACCAAGTACCAGAACTCGCATCGTTGTATCCCTCACACGCGGCACGCCGCAGACTTTTATGGAAATGGCATTGATGGGCGCAGTATAGAAATTCGAGGGCAGTGCAATTCACTATATAAAAGCCTATTATTGGCGAGAATTCTCGGCATAATCGCCTTTCACGGAGGGGCATCCCCTATGAGAACCCAGCACCAGAGCAAGCGTGAACTGGACAAGATCGACCGCAACATTCTGCGTATCCTGCAGAATGACGGGCGTATTTCCTTCACCGAACTGGGCGAGAAAGTCGGGCTGTCCACCACCCCATGCACCGAGCGGGTCCGCCGCCTTGAGCGCGAGGGCATCATCATGGGCTACAACGCCCGCCTGAACCCGCAGCACCTCAAGGGTAGCCTGCTGGTGTTCGTGGAAATCAGCCTGGACTACAAGTCGGGTGACACCTTCGAAGAGTTCCGCCGCGCGGTGCTGAAGCTGCCGCACGTGCTGGAATGCCACCTGGTTTCCGGTGACTTCGACTACCTGGTGAAAGCGCGCATTTCCGAGATGGCCTCGTACCGCAAGCTGCTCGGCGACATCCTGCTGAAGCTGCCGCACGTGCGCGAGTCGAAGAGCTACATCGTGATGGAAGAGGTGAAGGAGAGCCTCTGCCTGCCGATTCCGGACTGACGCTAGACCAACACCTGGCGGGTGCTGGCAATGAACTGGTGAACGAGCTGCTCCGCGGCAGGGTCGATCATCGGCTCAGGGCCCCGACCACGGGGGCAGGCCATGCGCGGGGTGGTGCCGAACAAGCGGCAGATCATCGGCCGTTCTTCATACACCGTGCAGCCGTTGGGGCCCAGGTGCACACAGTCCAGGCGCGCCAGGGCGGCATCCTGCTCGGCCTGGGACTTGCGCGGCAGGCGGGCCATTTCTTCGGCCGAAGTGGTGACCGGGCCGCAGCAGTCGTGGCAGCCGGGTTCGCACTCGAAGGCAGGGATGAGTTCGCGCAGGAAGTGGATCTTGTGGCGGTTGCAGGACATGGCTAAGTACAAAATTGAAAAACAGGGGTTGGATTATAGGGCCAATCGCCGGCAAGCCAGCTTCCACAGGCACACCACTGGTCTCAGCCCTTACGCAGACCCTGTGGGCGCTGGCTTGCCGGCGGTGGGGCCGGTTGCCCACCCCAGAGCCCCGGCTTATCCTCCCCCCTCGCCCACCAGCCCCAGGACCGACGCCATGATCCACAGCGCGCAGCACGCCGCCTCCTACTACGCCGCCAGCAGCGCGCCACACCCTGACCACGCTTTCCTGCAGGGCGAGCACAGTGCCGACGTGTGCATCGTCGGGGGTGGCTATTCAGGCCTGAACACGGCCATCGAGTTGGCCGAGCGCGGCTTCTCGGTCATCCTGCTGGAAGCGCGCAAACTCGGCTGGGGCGCCAGTGGGCGCAACGGCGGCCAGCTGATTCGCGGGGTCGGCCATGGTCTGGAGCAGTTTCTGCCGGTGATTGGCGAGGACGGCGTGCGCAGCATGAAACTGATGGGCCTGGAGGCCGTGCAGATCGTGCGCGAGCGGGTCGAGCGGCATGCCATTGCCTGCGACCTGACCTGGGGCTACTGCGACCTGGCCAACAAACCCGCCGAGCTGCTGGGCTTTGCCGAAGACGCCGAAGAGCTGCGTAGCCTCGGCTACCCACACGAGCTGCGCCTGGTCGGCAAGGACGATATCCACAGCGTGGTCGGCGCCGACTGCTATGTGGGTGGGCTGATCGACATGGGCTCCGGGCACCTGCACCCGCTCAACCTGGCCCTGGGCGAAGCGGCCGTGGCCGCGCGCCTGGGGGTGAAGCTGTTCGAGCAGTCCGAAGTTACCCGCATCGACTACGGCACATCAGTGCAAGTGCATACCGCCCAAGGCCGGGTGCGCGCCAAGACCCTGGTGCTGTGCTGCAACGCCTACCACAACAACCTCAACCGCGAACTGGGCGGCAAGGTGCTGCCAGCGGGCAGCTACATCATCGCCACCGAGCCGCTGGGCGAGGAACGCGCCCGCAGGCTGCTGCCGCAGAACATGGCAGTGTGCGACCAACGGGTAGCCCTGGATTACTATCGCCTCTCAGCCGACAACCGGCTGCTGTTCGGCGGTGCCTGCCACTACTCGGGCCGAGACCCGAAGGACATCGCCGCCTACATGCGGCCGAAGATGCTCAAGGTGTTCCCCGAATTGGCCAACGTACGCATCGATTACCAGTGGGGCGGCATGATCGGCATCGGCGCCAACCGCCTGCCGCAGGTCGGCCGGCTGGGCAGCCAGCCGAACGTGTATTACGCCCAGGCCTACTCGGGCCATGGGCTCAACGCCACCCACCTGGCCGCGCGCCTGCTGGGCGAAGCCATCAGCGGCCAGGAAAGCGGGCGCTTCGACCTTTTCAACAAGGTGCCGCACATCACCTTCCCTGGCGGCAAGCACCTGCGCTCGCCACTGCTGGCGCTGGGGATGCTGTGGCATCGCCTCAAAGAGCTGGCCTGAAAGGCCCCATCCTGGTGGCAGCAACTGTCTTGCTTAAAATCTAAAGCTGACTAGCGCCCTGTGGGAGCGGGCGTGCCCGCGAAGCCAACCCCGTGGTGGATGGCACGGGCTTCGCCCGTGTTCGCGGGCAAGCCCGCTCCCACTGGGATCGCGCCAGCTTTTAGAAATTGAGCAGGACAGTTGCTCCCACAGGTTCGGTGCAAGTTTCAAGTCTGGGGCAAAACAGGCCCTCCAGCGACCATCCTGTCAGTCCTTCCAGAAGGGCTTCCGCCCTTCGATCCGGGCCTGCTCCCAGCTCAGCCCAACATCGCGCAGCTCGGCATCGGTCAACTGCAACAGCGCCCTGCGGGTACGCCAGCGGTGCAGCATCAGGCCCCAGCGCCCCAACCCCTGCGGCGCGTTGAACACCTTGGCCTGCTGCTCGGTTTCCAGCTCCTTGGCCAACAGCTGCAAGCGCACATCGCTCATGCCCCCCATCACCGCACCCTCCCCGTTCAGTCGATACCGTAGGCAAAGCATGCGCGAGGGCGATACCGGCAATACAGATCCAAAACAGCCTTATTATTCCCATACAGCATTGGCGGGCGGCCGACTGAATGCTGTATTTTCCAGGCAACTGTACCGGTCGCTGCCTGCAGGTAGCCCAGGAGTATGCCTTGACCCTTTACCTCAACCTCGCCGAACTGCTCGGTGCCCGCATCGAGCAGGGCCTGTATCGCCCAGGCCAGCGCCTGCCGTCGGTACGCGCCCTGAGCGTGGAGCACGGGGTCAGCCTGAGCACCGTGCAGCAGGCCTACCGCATGCTCGAAGACAGCGGCATGGTCTCGCCCAGGCCCAAGTCCGGCTATTTCGTCAGCGACCACCGCCAGCTGCCAGCGCTGCCTGCAGTCAGCCGCCCGGCCCAGCGCCCTGTGGACATCTCGCAATGGGAACAGGTACTCGAGCTGGTGCGCAGCACCCCGCACAAAGACGTGGTGCAACTCGGCCGCGGCATGCCCGATATCGACAGCCCCACCCTCAAGCCTTTGCTGCGCAGCCTCGCCCAGTTGAGCCGGCGCCAGGACATGCCGGGGCTGTATTACGACAATATCCATGGCAACCTGGCGCTGCGCGAGCAGGTAGCGCGGCTGATGCTCGATTCCGGCTGCCGCCTCGGCCCGGCCGACCTGGTGATCACCACCGGCTGCCATGAAGCGCTGTCATGCAGCATTCGCGCGGTTTGCGAGCCAGGCGACATCGTTGCGGTCGACTCGCCCAGCTTCCACGGCGCCATGCAAACCCTCAAGGGCCTGGGCATGAAAGCGCTGGAGATCCCCACCGACCCGGTCACCGGCATCAGCCTGGAAGCGCTGGAGCTGGCCCTGGAGCAGTGGCCGATCAAGCTCATTCAGATCACCCCCAGCTGTAACAACCCACTCGGCTACATCATGCCCGAGGCGCGCAAGAAGGCTTTGCTCAGCCTGGCCCAGCGCTACGATGTGGCGATCCTGGAAGACGATGTGTACGGCGACCTGGCCTACACCTACCCGCGCCCGCGCACCCTCAAGTCATTCGACGACGATGGCCGCGTGTTGCTCTGCAGTTCGTTCTCCAAAACCCTGGCCCCCGGCCTGCGGGTGGGCTGGGTGGCACCTGGGCGCTATCTGGAACGGGTGCTGCACATGAAATACATCAGTACCGGCAGCAGCGCCAGCCAGCCGCAACTGGCAATTGCCGATTTCATCGCCGGCGGGCACTACCAGCCCCACATGCGGCGCATGCGCAGCCAGTACCAGCGTGGCCGTGACCTGATGAGCGATTGGGTAACGCGCTACTTCCCGGCGGGTACCCGGGTCAGCCGGCCGCAGGGCGGCTTCATGCTGTGGGTGGAATTCCCCGAACATTTCGACACGCTGCGGCTGAACCGCGCTTTACTGGAGCAAGGTGTTCAGGTGGCGGTGGGCAGTATCTTCTCGGCCTCGGGCAAGTTCCGCCACTGCCTGCGCATGAACTTCGCCGCGCGGCCGACGCCACAGATCGAGGCTGCCGTACGCAAGGTAGGTGAAACCGCCCTTCGTCTACTGGATGAAGAAAGCGCCGACGCGTAACTTTGCGCCGCCCGCCACTGTCCAACCTCCACAGCCCTTGCCGCACAGGACGATCCACCCTTGAGACCTCAGCGCGCCTTGTCTTTGTTGCTGATGCTGTTGCTCGGCCTTGCCGGCTGTGCCAGCGTCAGTACCCCACGCGAAACCAGCCAGGCCCTGCCCGCCAACGACTCCGCGTTCGGCCGCTCGGTGCTGCGCCAGGCGGCACCGTATGGCGGGCAGTCCGGCTTTCGCCTGCTGCCCAACAGCAACGAAGCATTTCGCGCCCGCGCCGAATTGATCCGCAACGCCCAGGCCAGCATCGACCTGCAGTACTACATCGTGCACGACGGCCTCAGCACCCGCGCCCTGGTGCACGAACTGCTGCGTGCCGCCGACCGCGGCGTGCGCGTACGCATTCTGCTCGACGACACCACCAGCGACGGCCTGGACACCATCATGGGCACACTCGCTGCTCACCCGAATATTCAGATCCGCGTGTTCAACCCACTGCACCTGGGCCGCAGCACCGGGGTGACGCGCGCCTTCGGCCGGCTGTTCAACCTGTCGCGCCAGCACCGCCGCATGCACAACAAGCTGTTCCTGGTGGACAACAGCATGGCTATCGTCGGCGGCCGCAACCTCGGCGACGAGTATTTCGATGCCGAGCCCAACCTCAACTTCACCGACATCGACCTGCTGAGCGTCGGCCCTATCGCCGAGCAACTGGGGCACAGTTTCGACCAGTACTGGAACAGCGCGCTCAGCCGACCTATCAGCGATTTTCTGTGGCATGCGCCGGATGCCGACGACCTGCGTGCCAGTCGTCATCGCCTAGAAGTCTCGCTGGCTGAAGCCAGGACCCAGCGCAAGGCCTTGTACGATCGGTTGATGGCCTACCAGTCGCAGCCGCGCCTGGATGTGTGGCGCAACGAGCTGATCTGGGCCCATGCCCAGGCGCTGTGGGATGCCCCAAGCAAGGTACTGGCCGATGACGAGCCGGACCCGCAGTTGCTGCTGAGCCACCAGCTGGCGCCTGACCTGGCCAACGTGCACAGCGAACTGATGCTGACATCGGCTTATTTCGTGCCGGGCGAGCCAGGGCTGCTGTACCTTACCGGCCGCGCCGACGCAGGTGTCTCGGTAAAGCTGCTGACCAACTCATTGGAAGCCACCGATGTGCCGGCCGTGCACGGTGGCTACGCCCCCTATCGCCGGGCCTTGCTCGAACATGGGGTACAGCTTTATGAGCTGCGCCGCCAGCCGGGCGACCCCAGCGCGGGGCGCTTGAGTTTCCGCGGTAGCTCGGACTCCAGCCTGCACACCAAGGCGATCGTGTTCGACCGGCGCAAGACTTTCATCGGTTCATTCAACTTCGACCCGCGTTCGGTCCTGTGGAATACCGAAGTGGGGGTGCTGGTGGACAGCCCGGAACTGGCCGAATACACCCGCGAGCTGAGCCAGCAGGGTATGGCGCCGGCGCTGAGCTATCAGGTGAAACTGCAGGGGGGCAAACTGGTGTGGGCGACTGAGGACAATGGACAGCAGCATGTGCTGACCTCCGAGCCGGGCGGGATGTGGCGCAGGTTCAATGCCTGGGTCAGCAAGGCGGTTGGCCTGGAGAAAATGTTGTAGCGACGATTTTGGGGCTGCTTTGCAGCCCCGAAAACGCTCAGGCAGACACAGCCTCAAACGCCCCGCGCCTCTGGGTCAACACCACCAGCCCCGCAGCCCCTGCAGCCATCAGCAACAGCAACGCATGCCCGCTGACCCACTGGCTGCCTGCCCCGGCCAACAATGGCCCCAGCAGGCAGCCAATGCCCCACAACTGCGCCACGTGAGCATTGGCCCGCACCAGTTCATCGTCGCGGTAGCGCTCACCGATCAGCACCAGCGACAAGGTGAAAAGGCCGCCGGCACTGGCCCCGAACAGTACCCACAGCGGCCATATCACCGGCGTGTGCAGCAACAGCGGGATCGCCAGGCTGGAGACCAGTAGCGTTACCGCACAGCCGGTGAACAACGCACGGCGCGACATATGATCGGCCAGCGCGCCGATGGGCAACTGCAGCACAGCATCGCCGACCACCACGGTACTGACCATGAACAAGGCGATTTCAGTGGTGAAACCTTGCTGCAGGCAGTACACCGGCAGCAACGTCAGGATCATTGCCTCGAACGAGGCAAACAGGGCGATGGCCCAGGCAATCACGGGCAAGCGACGGCAGAACCTGAACAGGTCGCCGAAGCCGACACTGCAGGCTTCGGTGCTCGGTGCACCGCCGCGCCCCAACAGCACCAGCGGCGCGAGCAGCAACAGGCCGGTGGCGGCCCAGAAACCAAAATCGTCAGCCGAACCGAGTACGCCCAGCACCAGCGGCCCAGCCAGCTGGCTCAAGGCGTAGCTGCTACCGTACAGCGCCACCAGGCGGCCGCGCCATTGCTCGACCACCAGCTGGTTGATCCAGCTCTCACCCAGGATAAACACCACGGTCAGGGACATGCCGATCATCAGCCGCAACAGCAACCACAGCGGGTAGCTGGGCAATAGCGCGACCAGGCCGATGGACAACGCACCACCCCACAGGCAGATGCGCATGGCCGCAGGTAAGCCGACCCAGCCGGCCAGGCGGCTGGCCAGGCTGGCACCCGCCAGTACCCCCAGCGCAGGCATCGCGGCCATCACGCCGATGGCGAAACTGCCATAGCCCCAGGCTTCCAGACGCAGAGATACCAGGGGCATGCTCACGCCCAGCGCCAGGCCGACACTGAGCACTGATGCCAGTACGGCGAAGTAGGTCCCCCAACGCATTGCTGCCTCCCAGGCCAAGAATTTTCCATGGCCCATTCGCGGGTAAACCCGCTCCCACAGGTACACCACCACCCTTGAAAGCGGTGCAGTACCTGTAGGAGCGGGTTTACCCGCGAATGGGCCGCAAAGCGGCCCCTCCTGGAATTACAGCTTGATCCAGGTCGCCTTCAGCTCGGTGTATTTCTCCAGCGCATGCAGCGACTTGTCACGGCCGTTGCCCGATTGCTTGAAGCCACCGAACGGTGCGGTCATGTCGCCGCCGTCGTACTGGTTGACCCACACGCTGCCGGCGCGCACGGCCCGCGCAGTCTTGTGCGCCCTGGAAATGTCCGCCGTCCAGATACCGGCCGCCAGGCCGTACGGGGTGTCGTTGGCGATAGCGATGGCTTCTTCGGCGGTGTCGAAGGCAATCACCGACAGCACCGGCCCGAAGATTTCTTCCTGGGCGATGCGCATGGCATTGGTCACGCCATCGAAGATGGTCGGCTCCACATAGGTGCCACCGGTTTCCTCCAGGGTGCGCTTGCCGCCGGTCAGCAGCTTGGCGCCATCCTTGTGGCCGGCCTCGATGTACGACAGCACGGTATTCATTTGCTGGGTATCGACCAACGCACCCACGGTGGTCTCTGGGTCGAGTGGGTTACCGGGCTTCCAGCCTTTCAGGGCCTCGACCACCATGGGCAGGAACTTGTCCTTGATCGAGCGCTCGACCAGCAGGCGCGAACCGGCAGTGCACACTTCGCCCTGGTTGAAGGCGATGGCACTGGCGGCAGCCGCAGCGGCCGCTTGCAGGTCCGGTGCATCGGCGAAGACGATGTTCGGGCTTTTGCCGCCAGCCTCCAGCCAGATTCGTTTCATGTTCGATTCGCCCGCATAGACCATCAGTTGCTTGGCGATCTTGGTCGAGCCGGTGAACACCAGCGTGTCGACATCCATGTGCAGGGCCAACGCCTTGCCCACGGTGTGGCCGTAGCCTGGCAGCACGTTCAGTACACCCGCCGGGATGCCGGCCTCGATCGCCAGTTGCGCGATGCGAATGGCGGTCAGCGGCGATTTTTCCGAAGGCTTGAGCACTACCGAGTTACCCGTGGCCAGTGCCGGGCCGAGTTTCCAGCAGGCCATCAGCAGCGGGAAGTTCCACGGTACGATGGCACCGACCACGCCGACTGGCTCACGGGTAACCAGGCCAAGCTGGTCGTGTGGGGTGGGCGCGACCTCGTCGTAAACCTTGTCGATGGCTTCGGCGGTCCAGTGAATGGCCTGGGCTGCACCGGGGATGTCGATGCTGGAGGAGTCACCGATCGGCTTGCCCATGTCCAGGGTTTCCAGCAGCGCCAGCTCTTCGACGTTCTTGCGCAGCAGGTCGGCGAAACGGATCAGCGTGGCTTTGCGCTTGGCCGGGGCCAACTGCGACCAGACGCCAGCGTTGAAGGTGGCACGCGCGTTTTCCACGGCAAGGTTGGCATCGGCCAGGTCGCAGCTGGCAACCTTGGCCAGGAAGCGTCCGTCGACCGGGCTCAGGCACTCGAAGGTTTCACCGGATACGGCATCGGTGTATTCGCCGTTGATGAAGGCACGACCTTCGATCTTCAGTTGCTGGGCGCGTTGTTCCCAGTCCGCACGGGTCAGGGTGGTCATACGAAACTCCTCCTCTTGTTTAGGTGCAACGCCGCACTGAGGACTCACAGGCGTTGTCAGAATTCTGGCCGGGCGACGAGCGCACACTGGCAAGCGATACCCTAAACCAGCCACTGTAAACTATCAATATATTTGACACGGAAGGCCCAAAAGCCTACTGATGTTAATTTTATTTAACAAGAACAGGAGCCGCACCATGAACATCGCCAGCATCATCGACTTCGCCCAAGTGCTCACTGAAGCCGAACGGTACCGCCCTGCGGCTGAAAACATCCTCAAGGGTGAGCCAGACCAGGCGGTCTACAACCATTACTCCAGCCCATGCGGGCAGTTTGCCGCAGGCGTTTGGGAGGGTGAGGTCGGCCAGTGGAAAGTGAACTACACCGAGCATGAATACTGCGAGATCGTTCAGGGCGTTTCGGTACTGCGCGACGACAACGGCGGTGCCAAGACCCTGCGCGCCGGCGACCGGTTCGTAATCCCGGCCGGGTTCACAGGCACCTGGGAAGTGCTTGAGCCGTGCCGCAAGATCTACGTCATGTTCGAGCAGAAGTAATTATGTAGCGCAGCTGGCCAGGCGGCATGCGTGAGGATGGCCCTGCCCACAACGGGCCATTCACCTCAACAGGAAGATCACCATGACCAACGATGACGTCAAACAAGCCCTCGCCCACCTGGTCGGCGCCCCTTACGTGCCAGAGCTCAAAGACACCATCTGCGCCATTACCGGTCGCTCCCGCGTGGTCGGCCCCACCGACATGTGCACCCGCGAGTTCGACCCTACCCGCATCCAGATCAGGACCGACGCCAACCAGGTGATTCAGGGCTTCGAATTCAACTGACCTTGCAGCAGGCATAAAAAAACCCGCGTCCTTACGGATGCGGGTTTTTTTCAGGTCGCCGATCAATTACTTGATCTTGGCTTCCTTGTACACCACGTGCTTGCGAACAACCGGATCATATTTCTTGATCTCGATTTTGTCCGGGGTGGTGCGCTTGTTCTTGTCGGTGGTGTAGAAGTGGCCGGTACCGGCACTCGAAACCAGACGGATCAATTCACGCATGATGCTCTCCCTTAAACCTTGGCGCCAGCTTTACGGATGTCAACCAGAACGGCGTCGATGCCGCGCTTGTCGATGATACGCATGCCTTTGGCGGAAACGCGCAGACGCACGAAGCGCTTCTCGGATTCAACCCAGAAACGGTGGTGCTGCAGGTTCGGCAGGAAACGACGACGGGTTTTGTTGTTTGCGTGGGAAATGTTGTTCCCGGTTACTGGACCCTTACCAGTAACTTGACAGACTCTCGACATGACTCAGCCCTCTAAAACCACATGCCCAACCCGGCATGGGTTGGCCGCTTAATCTCTCAGTCTTTGGCGCCTGGGCGCCGTGATTCTGGAGGCCTTATCGACCGGATCCGCTTATGCGACAGGCCGAGCCCCTAGAAAAGAGCGCTGCTTTATACCAGAAAGACCTGGCTGCAACAATAGTTGATGCACATTGGCGCAAGCCCGATTCAGCCGGGGCAGCATACCTTCAGGCCCCGCCAGCCGTCGACCGCTCGTCGCCACATTTGTAAAAAAGGATGTGGTCATTTCCCGACAGGCACACTAGGGTAGGCTTTTTCCAGACTGCACTGGCAGATGGGCCACTGACAGCCAAGGAGCCACCATGCGTGCCGCCGCCCTTTCCTTATTGTTCAACTCCCTGTTCACCGCCACCCTGTTCGCGGGTGGCATCGCCCAGGCCGCGCCCCTGAGCGTTTGCAGCGAGGCCAGCCCCGAAGGCTTCGACGTGGTGCAGTACAACTCGCTGACCACCACCAATGCCACCGCCGACGTGCTGATGAACCGCCTGGTGGAGTTCGATGCAGCACAGGGCAAAGTGGTGCCGAGCCTGGCGGCCAGCTGGACGGTCTCGGCCGACGGGCTGGTGTACGACTTCACCCTGCGCGACGGTGTGAAGTTCCATACCACCCCGTACTTCAAGCCCACCCGCGAATTGAATGCCGATGACGTGCTGTTCAGCTTCCAGCGCATGCTCTACCCGGCCCATGCCTGGCACAAGACTGCACCCGGCGGCTACCCGCACGCCCAGTCGCTGCAACTGGGTAGCCTGATCAAGGCGATCGACGCCCCGGCCCCGAACACCGTGCGCTTCACCCTCAGCCACCCAGACGCCACGTTCCTGGCCACCCTGAGCATGGGCTTCGCGTCCATCTACTCTGCCGAATATGCCGACAAGCTGCTCAAGGCCGGCACGCCAGAGAAGCTCAACAGCCAGCCGATCGGCACCGGGCCGTTCACTTTCCAGCGCTTCCAGAAGGACGCAGTGGTGCGCTACCGCGCCAACCCGGACTACTTCGGCGGCAAGCCGGCAGTGGACCCGTTGATCTTCGCCATCACCACCGATGCCAACGTGCGCCTGCAGAAGCTCAAGCGCGGCGAATGCCAGGTCGCCTTGTCGCCCAAACCGCTGGATATTGCCGAAGCGGCCAAGGACGACAAGCTCAAGGTGGCCAGTACGCCCGCGTTCATGACCGCCTTTGTCGCCATCAACAGCCAGCACCCGCCACTGGACAAGCCGGAAGTCCGCCAGGCGATCAACCTGGCCTTCGACAAGCAGGCTTACCTCAAGGCCGTGTTTGAAGACTCTGCGGTGGCGGCCAACGGCCCCTACCCGCCCAATACCTGGAGCTACGCCAAGGACTTGCCCGGCTACCCTCTGGACGTGAAAAAGGCCAAGGCCCTGCTGGCCAAGGCCGGCCTGGCGGAGGGCTTCAGCACCACTATCTGGACGCGGCCATCGGGCAGCCTGCTCAACCCCAACCCAAGCCTTGGCGCGCAAATGCTGCAGGCCGACCTGGCCAAGGTCGGCATCAAGGCCGAGATCCGTGTGATCGAATGGGGTGAGCTGATCCGCCGCGCCAAGGCCGGCGAGCATGACCTGCTGTTCATGGGCTGGGCCGGTGACAACGGCGACCCGGATAACTTCCTCAGCCCGCAGTTCTCCTGTGCGGCAGTGGAGTCGGGCACCAACTTCGCGCGGTTCTGCGACAGCCGCCTGGACCAGCTGATCAGTGCCGGGCGCACCACCAACGACCAGAGCGTGCGTAGCCGGCTGTACCAGCAGGCGCAAACCCTGATTCAGCAGCAGGCACTGTGGGTGCCGTTGGCGCACCCGACGGCGGCAACCTTGCTGCGCCAGGAAGTCGAGGGGTACCAGGTCAGCCCGTTCGGGCGGCTGGATTTCAGCAAGGTGTCGGTGGCCAGGTAGATCTGCACCGGGCTCTTCGCGGGCACGCCCGCTCCCACAGGGACATCACCGCCTTCAAGGCCGGCGAATATCCTGTGGGAGCGGGCTTGCCCGCGAAGAGGCCAGCACACAACTAAACGGCCTAAGCCACGATCCACCCCTGCTCAACCATCGACAACGGCTCCCCGTCGCCAATGATGATGTGATCCAGCACCCGCACGTCGATCAATGCCAGCCCGCGTTTGAGCGACAAGGTCAGGTGCACATCGTCCTGGCTAGGCTCACTGTTGCCTGAAGGGTGGTTATGGCACAGGATCAACGCGGCCGCGTTGTGCAGCAGTGCCCGCCGCACCACCTCCCGCGGGTAGACGCTGGCCCGGTCGATGGTGCCCCTGAACAGAATCTCGAACGCCAGCGGCCTGTGCTTGGTGTCCAGAAAGAGGCAACCGAACACCTCGCTGGGCTCATGGCGCAGCATGGCCTTCAGGTAACGCCGCACCGCCTCGGGCCCTTCCAGCACCGCTGCGCGCGCGATGTGCTCATCCAGGTAACGCCGGCCGATTTCCAGCAGCGCTTGCAACTGTGCGTACTTCACAGCGCCTATGCCCGGCTCGCGCAGCACCGCCGCGCGCTCGGCCTCAAGAAACTGCCGCAGCCCTCCAAAACGCACCAGCAGCCCGCGTGCAAGGTCCAGCACATTGCGCCCGGCCACGCCCGAACCGAGCAACACGGCCAGCAACTCGGCGTCCGACAGCACCGCCGCCCCCCGTTGCAACAGCTTCTCCCTTGGCCGATCTTCAGCCGGCCACTCTCTGATATTCATCCCTGCCCCTCTGCCCTTGCTGCGGCCCATTTCGGCCCTGTGTTAATCTATTTCGCCTCGTACATGCGACGTTCTGCCGCAGGCATTTGCAAACGTCGCCGCCCGCTCTCACTGGAAAAAGGCAAGCCTATGCAGCGGCTGTATCGCAAGCGCATCGTTCTCGGCGTGGGGGGCGGCATTGCCGCCTACAAAAGCGCCGAGCTGATTCGCCGTCTCCTGGAGCACGGCGCGCAGGTGCGCGTCGTCATGACCCGTGGGGGTGCCGAATTCATCACCCCGCTGACCCTGCAGGCGCTGTCGGGCCACCCGGTGCACATGGACCTGCTGGACCCGGCTGCCGAAGCGGCCATGGGCCACATCGAACTGGCCAAGTGGGCCGACCTGGTCTTGATCGCCCCGGCCACCGCCGACCTGATGGCGCGCATGGCCCAGGGCATGGCCGATGACCTGCTGACCACCCTGGTACTGGCCACCGACGCCACCGTGGCGGTGGCCCCGGCGATGAACCAGGCCATGTGGCGCGACCCGGCGACCCAGGCCAACCTCGACCTGCTCAAAAGCCGTGGCATCCAGGTATTCGGCCCGGCCTCCGGCAGCCAGGCCTGTGGTGACGTGGGCCTGGGGCGCATGCTCGAGGCCACCGAGCTGGCCTGGTGCGCGGCAGAAAGCTTCAAGCGCCAGGCCCTGACCGGCAAGCATGTGCTGATCACCGCCGGGCCGACCCAGGAAAACATCGACCCGGTGCGCTACATCACCAATCATAGCTCCGGCAAGATGGGTTTCGCCCTCGCCGAGGCGGCAGCTGAAGCAGGGGCTCGGGTGACCCTCGTGACCGGCCCGGTGCACCTGCCAACCCCGGACCGGGTCAGCCGTATCGACGTGGTCAGCGCGCGGGACATGCTCGCGGCCTGCGAGGCGGCCATGCCGTGCGACCTGTTCATTGCCTCGGCAGCCGTTGCGGACTACCGCCCGGAAGTCGTTGCCACACAAAAACTGAAGAAAGATCCTACGACCGGCGACGGCATGCTGCTGCAGATGGTGCGCAATCCCGATATCCTTGCCACCATCGCCGGCCGCGCCGACCGCCCGTTCAGCGTCGGCTTTGCCGCCGAGACCGAACACCTGCTCGATTACGCCACGCGCAAGCTCAAGGACAAGAACCTCGACCTGATCGTCGCCAACGATGTGGCCAACCCCAGCATTGGCTTCAACAGCGAAGAAAATGCCTTGACCGTGATCGACCGCCAACAGCACCAAACCCTCTTCGCGCAGACCAGCAAGGGCAAGATCGCCCGGCAACTGGTCGCCTTCATCGCCGAACGGCTCAACCAGGTTCAATAAGTTACATGCACGCTCTTCAAGCCAAGATCCTCGACTCACGCCTGGGCAGCGAATTTCCGCTGCCAACCTACGCCACCCCCGGCTCCGCTGGCCTCGACCTGCGCGCCCTGCTCCAGCAAGACACCGTCCTCGAACCAGGCCAGACCCTGCTGATTCCTACCGGCTTGTCGATCTACATCGGCGACCCGGGCCTGGCCGCAATCATCCTGCCGCGCTCGGGCCTGGGCCATAAGCACGGCATCGTGCTGGGCAATCTGGTCGGGCTGATCGATTCGGACTACCAGGGCGAGCTGATGGTGTCATGCTGGAACCGCGGCACCACCCCTTTCACCATCGCCGTGGGCGAGCGTATCGCCCAGCTGGTGCTGGTGCCGGTCGTGCAGGCGCATTTCGATATCGTCGAGGCCTTCGATGAAAGCCAGCGCGGCGCTGGCGGCTTCGGTCACTCCGGCAGCCACTGAGCCGAAACACGACCGTTCAGGCCAAGGATGGCGAACTCTCTGGTGAAACCACCGTCCAAGCGTTCAATTTGCGCCTGCCCAGAAAGCCTTTGATTAATGGAGCTTCCAGAGATGAACGACATGGCCCACCTGGTCCCCGCCACATTGCCAGACAGCATTTTCCGCGCGTATGACATTCGCGGCGTGGTCGGCAAGACCTTGCACGCCGAAACCGCCTACTGGATTGGCCGCGCCATTGGTGCGCAAAGCCTGGCCCAGGGCGAACCGCAAGTCTCGGTAGGCCGCGATGGCCGCCTGTCCGGGCCAATGCTGGTGGAGCAACTGATCAAGGGCCTGGTCGATGCCGGTTGCCAGGTCAGCGACGTCGGCCTGGTGCCAACCCCGGCCCTGTACTACGCGGCCAACGTATTGGCCGGCAAGTCGGGCGTGATGCTGACCGGTAGCCACAACCCGTCCGACTACAACGGCTTCAAGATCGTCATCGCCGGCGACACCCTGGCCAATGAACAGATCCAGGCCCTGCTGACCCGCCTGAAAACCAACGACCTTACCCTGGCTGCAGGGCGTGTGGAAAAAGTCGAGATCCTCGACCGCTACTTCCAGCAGATCGTCGGCGACGTGAAGCTGGCCAGGAAGCTCAAGGTCGTGGTGGACTGCGGCAATGGCGCCGCCGGTGTGATCGCCCCCCAGTTGATCGAAGCCCTGGGCTGTGAGGTGATCCCGCTGTTCTGCGAGGTGGACGGCAACTTCCCTAACCACCACCCGGACCCAGGCAAGCCGGAAAACCTCGAAGACCTGATCGCCAAGGTCAAGCAGACCGGCGCCGACATCGGCTTGGCCTTCGATGGTGACGGCGACCGCGTCGGCGTCGTGACCAACACCGGCAGCATCGTCTACCCCGACCGCCTGCTGATGCTGTTCGCCCAGGACGTACTGGGACGCAACCCGGGCGCCGAGATCATCTTCGACGTCAAGTGCACCCGGCGCCTGACCCCGCTGATCGAACAACACGGTGGCCGGGCGCTGATGTGGAAAACCGGCCATTCGTTGATCAAGAAGAAGATGAAACAGACCGGTTCGCTGCTGGCGGGCGAGATGAGTGGTCACATCTTCATCAAGGAACGCTGGTACGGTTTCGACGACGGTATCTACAGTGCCGCGCGCCTGCTGGAGATCCTCAGCAAGGCCGAACAGAGCGCCGAAAACCTGTTTGCCGCCTTCCCGAACGATATTTCCACGCCGGAAATCAATATTGATGTGACCGACGAGGGTAAATTCAGCATCATTGATGCACTGCAACGCGACGCCGACTGGGGCGAAGCCAACCTGACCACCATCGACGGTGTGCGGGTCGACTATGCCCATGGCTGGGGCCTGGTTCGCGCCTCCAACACCACACCGGTGCTGGTACTGCGCTTCGAGGCCGACAGTGACGCCGAATTGCAACGTATCAAGGATGTTTTCCGTACCCAGTTGCTGCGGGTTGATCCTGAGCTGCAACTGCCGTTCTGACCGATTATCTGTTCCTCACAGGAGCCCTGCATGACCCTCGATCGCGATGCCGCTTCCCATGTAGCCGAGGTTTTGTCCGAAGCGCTGCCCTACATCCGCCGCTTTGTCGGCAAGACCCTGGTGATCAAGTACGGCGGCAACGCGATGGAGAGCGAGGAGCTCAAGACCGGCTTCGCCCGTGACATCGTGCTGATGAAAGCGGTCGGTATCAACCCGGTGGTCGTGCACGGGGGTGGCCCGCAAATCGGCGACCTGCTCAAGCGCCTGTCGATCGAAAGCCACTTCATCGACGGCATGCGCGTGACCGATTCGGCGACCATGGACGTGGTGGAAATGGTGCTGGGCGGCCAGGTCAACAAGGACATCGTCAACCTGATCAACCGCCATGGCGGCAGCGCCATCGGCCTGACCGGCAAGGACGCGGAGCTGATCCGCGCACGCAAGCTGACCGTCAGCCGCCAGACCCCCGAGATGACCACCCCGGAAATCATCGACATCGGTCACGTGGGCGAAGTGGTGAGCGTGAACACCGACCTGTTGAACATGCTGGTCAAGGGCGACTTCATCCCGGTCATCGCGCCAATCGGCGTGGGTGTCAACGGTGAGTCCTACAACATCAACGCCGACCTCGTGGCCGGCAAGGTGGCCGAAGCGCTGAAGGCCGAGAAGCTGATGCTGCTGACCAACATTGCGGGCCTGATGGACAAACAGGGCCAGGTCCTGACCGGCCTGACCACCGAGCAAGTCAACGAGCTGATCGCCGATGGCACCATCTACGGCGGCATGCTGCCGAAGATCAAGTGTGCGCTGGATGCAGTGCAGGGCGGCGTTAACAGCTCGCACATCATCGACGGCCGCGTGCCGAATGCGGTGCTGCTGGAGATCTTCACCGACAGCGGCGTGGGCACCCTGATTACCAACCGCAAGCCGCGCTGAGTGATCGGTTAGCCTGTACCGGCCCCTTCGCGGGCGTGCCCGCGAATAGGCCAAAACAGGCGGCACAAAAAAGGCGACCTTCACAAGAAGGTCGCCTTTTTCATTTCCGGGCCAGGATCAGATCCCGTACTGCGCCCGGTAAGCTTCGACAGCCGGCAGGTGCTGCTTGAGCTGTGGGTCGTCAGCCAGGAACTCCAGCACCTGGGTCAGCGAAACGATGCTGACCACTGGAATGCCGAAGTCACGCTCCACTTCCTGGATAGCCGACAGCTCGCCATTGCCACGTTCTTCGCGGTTCAGCGCGATCAGCACGCCGGCGGCCTTGGCCTGCTGGGCGTTGATGATCTGCATGACCTCACGGATGGCAGTGCCGGCGGTGATCACATCGTCGATGATCAGCACATCACCGGCCAGCGGTGCGCCAACCAGGCTGCCGCCTTCGCCGTGGTCCTTGGCTTCCTTGCGGTTGAAGCACCATGGCACATCGCGCTGGTGCTGGTCAGCCAGCGCCACGGCAGTGGTCGCCGCCAGCGGAATGCCTTTGTACGCAGGGCCGAACAGCACATCGAACGGGATCTTGCTGTCGACGATGGCGGCGGCATAGCAGCGGCCCAGTTCAGCCAGGGCGGAACCGGTGTTGAACAGGCCGGCATTGAAGAAATACGGGCTGGTACGCCCCGATTTCAGGGTGAATTCACCGAAACGCAGTACCCCGCGATCGATGGCAAAACGGATAAAGTCGCGCTGATACGGCTGCATGAATAGTCCCGGACACCACGGATTTAGCTAAATGGGTTGAGCTCGGGTATCATACACGCACGAGATTTATGGGGCCATTTATGCGGATCATCAGTGTGAACGTTAATGGCATTCAGGCTGCGGCCGAGCGTGGTTTGCTCAGCTGGCTTCAAGCCCAGAATGCCGACGTCATCTGCCTTCAGGATACCCGCGCCTCGGCCTTTGAACTCGATGACCCAGCTTTCCAGCTCGATGGCTATTTCCTTTATGCCTGCGACGCGGAGGTGCCAGCCCAAGGTGGTGTGGCCCTTTATTCGCGCATGCAGCCCAAGGCAGTCATCACCGGCCTGGGCTTCGAGACAGCCGACCGCTACGGGCGTTACCTGCAAGCAGATTTCGACAAAGTCAGTATTGCCAGCCTGCTACTGCCTTCGGGCATGAACGGCGACGAAGACTTGAACCAGAAATTCAAGTTGATGGACGACTTCGCCAAGTACCTGGACAAGCAGCGCCGCAAGCGCCGCGAGTACATCTATTGCGGCTCGTTCTACGTGGCGCAGCAGAAGCTCGACATCAAGAACTGGCGCGACAGCCAGCAGTCGCCTGGCTTCCTGGCGCCGGAGCGTGCGTGGATGGATGCGATCACGGGCGAGATGGGTTACGTCGACGCCCTGCGCGAAGTCAGCCGTGAAGGCGACCAGTACAGCTGGTGGCCAGACAACGAGCAGGCCGAGATGCTCAACCTGGGCTACCGGTTCGACTACCAGATCCTCACCCCGGGCCTGCGCCGCTTCGTGCGCAACGCCCGCCTGCCGCGCCAGCCGCGCTTCTCGCAGCATGCGCCGCTGATTGTCGACTATGACTGGACGCTGACCATCTGAAGCCATTGGGGCTGCTTTGCAGCCCCGTTCGCGGGCGTGCCCGCGAACGGGGCCACAGAAAATCTATGTGATCGGCCGCCAGATCAGCGGGCCCAGCAGCGCGGAGAGGTGGCAGAACATCTGCACCTCTCCGGCTGGTCTCAATCGGCCAGCGCCGCCTGCTGCAGCTCGAAGATTTCGGTCATGCCTTTCTGCGCCAGGGCGAGCATGGCGTTGAAATCTTCCGGCTGGAACGGCGCGCCTTCGGCAGTGCCCTGCACTTCGATGAAGCCGCCCGCGCTGGTCATGACCACGTTCAGGTCGGTTTCGGCAGCGGAATCTTCCAGGTAGTCCAGGTCGAGCACCGCTTCGCCCTGGTACATGCCGACCGAAACGGCAGCGATCATGTGCTTGAGCGGGTTACCGCCCTTGAGGCCACCGCGCTTCTTGATTACTGCCAGGGCGTCGCACAGGGCAACCATGGCACCGGTGATGGACGCGGTACGGGTACCGCCATCGGCCTGGATCACGTCGCAGTCGACGTACAGGGTGATGTCGCCCAGCTTGCTCATGTCCAGTGCGGCACGCAGAGAGCGCCCGATAAGGCGCTGGATTTCCAGGGTGCGGCCACCCTGTTTGCCGCGGCTGGCTTCACGCTGGTTACGCTCACCGGTGGAACGCGGCAACATGCCGTACTCGGCGGTCAGCCAACCCTGGCCCTGGCCTTTCAGGAAGCGCGGCACACCGTTTTCCACGCTGACCGTGCAGATGACCTTGGTGTCACCGAACTCGACCAGTACCGACCCTTCGGCGTGCTTGGTGTAGTTGCGGGTGATGCGGATCGAGCGGAGCTGATCGGCGGCGCGACCACTTGGACGTTTCATCTGGGATACCTGTACTGGGACTTTGAATCTGGCGAGCATTATAGAGCCGCAAACCCGGTGAGGACATGCCTATTGTCGCGCGCAGACGGCCCGTCGCCTTTTCCTACCCCGACCACCACCTACCGGTAACATAGGCCGATTGGGCGCCACGCCCCCACTGCGCTACAATCCTGCGCCGTTCACTTATCCAAGCGAGGTACTCCCCATGGTGCATAGCATGACCGCTTTTGCGCGTGTCGAGCGCGCCGGCAGCCAAGGCACCCTGGTCTGGGAGCTGCGTTCTGTCAACCACCGTTACCTGGAGCCGCACCTGCGCCTGCCCGAGGCCCTGCGCGACCTCGAAGGCGGCGTGCGTGAAGGCCTGCGCCAAGGGCTGTCACGGGGCAAGGTGGAATGCACCTTGCGCCTGAATGAAGACAGCACCGGCAAGCCGCTGAAGGTCGACCGCGAGCGCGCCGCACAACTGGTCGCCGCCGCCGAAGAAGTGGCCGGGCTGATCAGGCAGCCAGCCGCGCTCAACCCGCTGGAAGTGCTGTCGTGGCCCGGCGTGCTGGTAGCCGATACCAGTGACCCGCAGGCACTCAACGCTGAAGCCATGGCGCTGTTCGACGAAGCCCTGGCCGAACTCAAGGCCGGGCGCCAGCGCGAAGGCCAGGAACTGGCGCGCCTGATCAACGAGCGCCTGGACAGCATGGCCGGTGAAGTCACGACGCTGCGCGCACTGGTGCCGCAGATGCTCGCGGCACAGCGGCAGAAAATCCTCGACCGCTTCGGCGACATGCAGGCAGAGCTCGACCCACAGCGCCTCGAGCAGGAAATGGTGCTGCTGGCCCAGAAAAGCGACGTGGCCGAGGAACTCGACCGCCTCAGCACCCACGTTACCGAAGTACGCCGCGTGCTCAAGGGGGGCGGCGCCGCCGGCCGGCGCCTGGACTTCCTGATGCAGGAGCTCAACCGCGAGGCCAACACCCTTGGCTCCAAGGCCTTCGACCCACGCAGCACGCAGGCGGCGGTCAACCTGAAGGTATTGATCGAACAGATGCGTGAACAAGTACAGAACATCGAGTAAGGCCACCCCAACCATGAACCACAACAGCGGCACCCTCTACATCGTCTCGGCCCCTTCCGGCGCCGGCAAGACCAGCCTGGTCAACGCCCTGATCAAGGAAGACCGGCAGATCCGCGTCTCGGTCTCGCACACCACCCGCGCCATGCGCCCGGGCGAGCAGCACGGGGTGAACTACCACTTCGTCGTGCACGAGGAATTCAAGGCGCTGATCGCACAGGGTGACTTCCTGGAGCATGCCGAAGTGTTCGGCAATTTCTACGGCACGTCGCGCAGCGCACTGCAGCAAACCCTGGACGAGGGCTATGACCTGATTCTGGAAATCGACTGGCAAGGCGCCCAGCAGGTTCGCCGGGTGATGCCCGATGCGTTGTCGGTATTCATCCTGCCACCGAGCCAGCAGGCGCTGCGCCAGCGCCTGGACGGGCGCGGGCAGGACAGCGAAGAGATCATCAATGGGCGCATGAAAGAAGCGGTCAGCGAGATGGTGCACTACGACGAGTACGACTACGTGATCATCAATGATGATTTCGACGAGGCGCTGGAGGATTTGAAGGCGGTGTTCCGCTCGAATCGGCTGGCGCTGAAGAAGCAGCAGCAGCGTCATGCAGTGTTGCTGAAGCAAATGATCGGCTGAAGATCGATGGGGCCTCTTCGAGGCCCTATCGCGACACAAGGCCGCTCCCACATTAGATGGCGTACGCCGTGCTTTTGTGGGAGCGGCCTTGTGTCGCGATAGGGGCGCAAAGCGCCCCCAGCTTCATTCCTGCAAAGGCAGGGTAGCCTGCTGGCGCAGGGTAGCCCCCAGGAAATACGCCGGCGCACGCAGGCGTGACAGCATCATCAGCCCGATGCCCAGCACCGAGATGATCGCGGCAATCACGAACACCAGCCCCACCCCGCCGACATGCGAGCCGCTGCCGAAGTCCGGCGACGCGCTGTCGATGGCGGTCCGCGCGAAGATCACCGACAGAATCACCCCACCCACCAGCGGGCACATGCCACGCATGAAGAAGTGGCGCACGCTGCTGAACAGGCTGCCGCGGAAATACCAGACGCAGGCAAACGCCGTCAGCGAATAGTAGAAACAGATCATCATGCCCAGCGCAGTGATGGTATCGGCCAACACGTTCTCGCTCAGTGTGCGCATGGTCACGTAGAACAGGCCCGCTGCCACACCTGCGCAAATGGTCGCGTAGCGTGGGGTCTGCGAGCGGGGGCAAACACTGGCGAACTTCGGCGGTACTGCGCCGTAATAACCCATGGCCAGCAGCGTGCGCGCCGGCGCCACGAAGGTCGATTGCAACGAGGCTGCGGTACTGGCCAGCACGGCAATGGACATCAGGATCGCCAGCGGCCCCATCACCGGGCCGGCCAGGTGGGCAAACACGTTCTCCTGGATGCGCGGGTTGTTGAGCCCCAGGCCGGTTTCGCTAATGCCGGCAAACTGCAGGGTGGCAATGGCAGTGAACAGGTACAGGCCGAGGATCAGCATGACGGTCAAGGTGGCAGCCTTGCCCGGCACCTCTTCACTGCCAACCGACTCTTCGCTGACGGTCAGGCAGGTATCCCAACCCCAGAAGATAAAGATCGACAGCGACAAGCCCGCGGCAAAGGCCGAGAACGACTCCACGCCGAATGGATTGAACCAGGCCAGGTCGAACGCCATCGGCGGTGGCGCAGTGGTGCCGCCGAACGCGGCGAAGGCGAAGCCGACCAATACCAGCAGTTGCAGGGCCACCAGGCCATACTGCACGGTCATGGTGGTGGCCATGCCCCGGCAGCAGATCCAAACCGCCAGGGCGATGAACACACAACAGGTGACGATGTTGATCAACAGGTTGTCGGCCAGTCCCGCCAGCGCGTGCCTGCCGGTGATCTGGCCGAGGAACAGGTAGAAGAAGTCGACCGCCACCCCCGCCAGGTTGGACAGCACGATGGTGGTGGCAACCACCAGCCCCCACCCCCCGATCCAGCCGATCATCGGCCCGAAGGCGCGCGCCGACCAGGTAAAGGAGGTGCCGCTGTCCGGCTCTGCCGAGTTCAGTTCACGGTAGCCCAAGGCTACCAGCAGCATTGGCAGGAAGCCGACGATGAACACGGCTGGCAGGTGTGCCCCTACCTCACGCACGGTAGGGCCCAGTGCGCCGGTGAGGGTATAGACCGGGGCGATGGTGGAGATGCCCAGTACCACGCTGGCCAGCAAGCCCAGGCGACCCTTGGCCAGGCCTTTGCTGCGCTGATTGTTGCCCGCTTCGGCCGCCACGTCGGGTGGGCGGGCGGCTTCGGTGTAATTGCTCATGAGTATTTGCCGTAAGTTTTGGAATTGTTCTTACAGGCCTTGCGCACAAGGCCCGCTTTCACTCATTGAAAGCTTGCTGTCAGGGGCGCGTCAGCCGTGCGCCCTTCCGTGCTGCATAGGCAGTGCAGGCCTCGCGAAACGCCTGAAACAGGCGCAGCGAGACCGGGTTTTCGCTGAACCGCCACTCTGGGTGCCACTGCACGCCAAGGACGAAGCCCGGCGCACCGGGCATGGACACCGCTTCGATGAGGCCGTCCGGGGCCCGCGCTTCGACCCGCAGGCACGAAGCCAGGCGCTCGATGCCCTGGCTGTGCAGCGAGTTGACCTCGAACTGCGCTGCCAGCCCCAGGCGCTCGAACAAGCCGCCAGGCTCGACGAACACCGGGTGCCGAAGGCCGTACTGCACCTCCAGGGGCGCGTCTTCGGGCTCGCGATGGTCCAGGTAGCCAGGCAGCGCCTGCACACGCTGGTGCAGGCTGCCCCCCAGGGCCACGTTCAGTTCCTGATAGCCACGGCAAATGCACAACACCGGCACACCGGCGGCGATCGCCGCCTGCAGCAGCGGCAGGGTCAGCCGGTCACGCGCCAGGTCATGAAGGGTGCCCGCGGCACTGGGGGCGCCATTGTAATGATGCGGTTCGATATTTGAAGGCGAGCCCGTAAAAACAATGCCGTGCAGGCAGGCCAGCAACGCTTGCGTGTCGCTACCACCGTCACGGGCCGGCAGAATCAGCGGCAGGCCGGCAAACGCGGCCGCCTCGACATACTTGTCGCCAACCGTGTGCGACGAGTTCTTCCCCACCTGCTGGCGGCAGGCGCTGACACCGATCAAGGGGACCGCAGTTGCGCTCATGGGCTTACACCGTGTGCAGGTACCAGTTGTACTCGAGGTCGGAAATCGACACTTCGAACTCGGCCAGTTCGCTTTCCTTGCAGGCCACGAAGATATCGATGTAGTCCGGGCTGATGTATTGGTTGAGCACCTCACTGTCGTCCAACGCACGCAAGGCATCGCGCAGGTTGTTCGGCAGGCTCTGTTCGAGTTGCTCGTAGGAGTTGCCTTCGATCGGCGCCTGGGGTTCGACCTGGTTGGTGAGGCCGTGATGCACGCCGGCCAGGATGGCCGCCAGCATCAGGTACGGGTTGGCGTCGGCGCCGGCCACGCGGTGCTCAAGGCGCACGTTGTCGCTGCTGTCGGTGGGCACGCGGACGGCTACCGTACGGTTGTCCAGGCCCCAGCTCGGCGCATTGGGCACGTAGAACTGGGCGCCGAAGCGGCGGTAGGAGTTGATGTTCGGGCACAGGAAAGCCATCGATGCCGGCATCGTCTCCAGCACCCCACCAATGGCGTGACGCAGGGTGTCGCTCTGCAGCGGGTCGTCACTGGCGAAGATGTTCTTGCCGGTTTTCTTGTCCAGCAGCGAGATGTGCACGTGCAGGCCGTTGCCTGCCTGGCCTGGGTAGGGCTTGGCCATGAAGGTGGTGTCCATTTCATGGTCGTAGGCCACGTTCTTGATCAGCCGTTTCAGCAGGATCGCGTAGTCGCAGGCTTTCAGCGGATCGGCAACGTGGTGCAGGTTGACCTCGAACTGCGCCGGGGCACTTTCCTTGACGATGGCGTCCGCCGGCAGCCCCTGCTCCTTGGCGGCTTCGAGCATGTCCTGCAGGCAATCTGCATATTCGTCGAGGTCGTCGATCAGGTACACCTGGGTCGATTGCGGGCGCTTGCCGGAAATCGGCGAGCGCGGCGGTTGCGGGCGGCCGTTGAGGTTGTCCTGGTCGATCAGGTAGAACTCAAGCTCGAAGGCGGCGCAGATAGCCAGGCCCAGGTCGTCGAACTTGCTGACCACCTGGCGCAGCACTTCCCGCGGGTCGGCGAAAAACGGCTGGCCATCCAGCTCGTGCATGGTCATCAGCAACTGGGCTGTGGGGCGCTTCTGCCACGGCTCATCCGATAACGTGCCAGGGATCGGGAAGCAGATACGGTCGGCATCGCCGATGTCCAGGCCAAGGCCGGTGCTTTCCACGGTGGAGCCGTTGATGTCCAGGGCGAACAGCGACGCCGGCAGGTTGATGCCCTTTTCGTACACCTTGTGCAGGCTGGCTCGCTCGATGCGCTTGCCGCGTACCACGCCGTTCATGTCGGAGATCAGCAGGTCGACGTACTGCGTATCCGGATGGGCCTGGAGGAAGTCTTTCATCTCGCTGGAAGAACTGGCGCACGGGGTGACCGACGTCATGGCTGTACATCCTTTGATTTGCTGCGGCGATGTGGGGGGGTACGGCTGGCGCCTCATGGGCGACGATGGTTGCAGCTGTTGTTCTTTTCACTTCCCATCGTGGGGATTGTTGACCCGACCGGGCGCATTGATTCCGGGGGGCGGTTTCACTATAAAATGGCCCTGATGCAACAGACATTGGCAATTCGGCAAGCAGAGCGTGCACCAATGCAATATCAGATTACCCACGCCGACCTCACTCTGGTCCTGGCACTGGAGCGTGGCCGCTCGCTGGCGAAGGCCGCCGAGTTGCTCAAAGTTGACGTATCGACGGTCTTTCGCTCGATACGCCGGCTGGAATCGGCCCTCGGTACTGCGCTGTTCGTGAAAAGCCGCAAAGGCTACCTGCCAACCGATACTGCCCAGGCCCTGGCCGAGCAGGCCGAGCGTGCCGAGCAGGCGCTGGAGGCCGCGCGCATTGCCATGACCAGTGGCGAGCAGGTGGTCAGCGGCACGGTGCGCCTGACCTGTACCGAGGCGGTCATGCACAGCCTGCTGCTGCCGGCGCTGGCCGAGTTCATGCCCAACTACCCGGCGCTGTCGCTGGAAATGGGCACCTCCAACACCTTCGCCAACCTCAGCCGGCGCGACGCCGACATTGCCCTGCGCCTGACCAATACACCGCCGGAACACCTGGTGGGCCGCAACCTGGGCTCGACGTCCTATGTCATCTGCGGCCAGCCGCAGTGGCGCGAGCGGCTGGCCGAATCGCCTGCCAGCACCCCGTGGATCGCCCCTGACGACTCCATGCAGGACCACCCCACGGTGGTCTGGCGCAACCAGCAGCACCCCGGGTTGAGCCCGCGCTACCAGTGCAGCAGCATGTCGACCATCGCCCAGTTGGTGACCGCCGGGTTGGGCGTGGCGGCGCTGCCGGACTACATGGTGCATGCGCTGCCCGGCGTCGATGCGCTCAGCGGGCCGCTGGCCGGCTGCGACACCCAGCTGTGGCTGCTGACCCGCCCGGACTGCCGGGCACTGCGCTCGGTGCAGACCTTGTTCGAAGAGCTGACCCCGAGGTTGCGCGGCGCGATGCTCTGAGGTTATCGTCAGGCTCATGCGTCGAGGGTGTCTGTTTCGGCCCTTTCGCGGCTGAAACCGCGCCTGCACGGTGCGGTGGCAGGCTTGGGGATGACGCTGCTCGGCAAAACAGCGCTTCCCTATTGGCTGGTGAATTTTTATACTATCGAGTCCGCCTGCCCACTATTGGGCTGCACGCCCACCGCATTTGCTACTGAGGAAGACCATGGCCCGCGTAACTGTTGAAGACTGCCTGGAACACGTGGATAACCGCTTTGAGCTGGTCATGCTCTCGACCAAGCGCGCTCGCCAGCTGGCGACCGGCGGCAAGGAACCACGCGTAGCGTGGGAAAACGACAAGCCTACCGTCGTTGCCCTGCGTGAAATCGCCGAAGGCATCGTCACCAACGAATTCATCGCCGCTGAAGAGATCGTCACCGAGGATCCGGTGTTCGCCGCGTTCGAGGACGAGAACAACGAGGCTGTCTGATTGATGCCAGGTCGACGTCGCACGGCGCAAGGCCCTCTTCCTCGGCAGGAGGTAAACCCATGCCGGGTATAGAAGCCTTGGCCGAACGGCTGTCGACCTATCTTGGCCCTGAACAGGTCAACCTGGTCCGGCGCGCCTATTTCTACGCCGAACAGGCCCACGACGGGCAGCGCCGCCGCAGCGGCGAGCCCTATGTGACCCACCCGCTGGCCGTGGCCAGCATCCTCGCCGACATGCACATGGACCATCAAAGCCTGATGGCGGCCATGCTGCACGATGTGATCGAAGACACCGGTATCGCCAAGGAAGCCCTCAGCCAGCAATTTGGCGAGACCGTGGCCGAGCTGGTTGACGGGGTCAGCAAGCTGACCCAGATGAACTTCGAAACCAAGGCCGAGGCGCAGGCTGAAAACTTTCAGAAAATGGCCATGGCCATGGCGCGCGATATCCGCGTGATCCTGGTCAAGCTGGCTGACCGCCTGCACAACATGCGCACCCTTGAAGTGCTGTCCGGTGAAAAGCGCCGGCGCATCGCCAAGGAAACCCTCGAAATCTACGCCCCCATCGCCAATCGCCTGGGCATGCATACGGTGCGCGTGGAGTTCGAAGACCTCGGCTTCAAGGCCATGCACCCCATGCGCTCGTCGCTGATTCACCGTGCGGTGAAAAGCGCTCGTGGCAACCGCAAGGAAATCGTCGCCAAGATCGAGCACTCGCTGGCCAACTGCCTGGCTGCCGATGGCATCGAAGGCGAAATCAGCGGCCGGCAGAAGCACCTCTATGGCATCTACAAGAAGATGCGCGGCAAGCGCCGCGCCTTCAACGAGATCATGGACGTGTACGCCTTCCGCGTCATCGTTGACAAAGTCGATACCTGCTACCGTGTGCTCGGCGCCGTGCATAACCTGTACAAGCCGCTGCCCGGCCGCTTCAAGGACTACATCGCGATCCCCAAGGCCAACGGTTACCAGTCGTTGCACACCACGCTGTTCGGTATGCATGGCGTGCCCATCGAAATCCAGATCCGCACCCGCGAGATGGAAGAGATGGCCAACAACGGCATCGCGGCGCATTGGCTGTACAAGTCCAACGACGACGAGCAACCCAAGGGCAGCCACGCCCGTGCCCGCCAGTGGGTCAAAGGCATCCTGGAGCTGCAGCAGCGTGCTGGCAACTCGCTGGAGTTCATCGAAAGCGTGAAGATCGACCTGTTCCCGGACGAGGTCTACGTGTTCACGCCCAAGGGCCGCATCATGGAGCTGCCCAAAGGCTCGACGGCCGTCGACTTCGCTTACGCGGTACACACCGACGTCGGCAACAGTTGCATCGCCTGCCGTATCAATCGCCGCCTGGCGCCGTTGTCCGAACCGCTGCAGAGCGGGTCCACGGTGGAAATCGTCAGCGCCCCGGGCGCCCGGCCAAACCCGGCCTGGCTCAACTTCGTGGTTACCGGCAAGGCGCGCACGCACATCCGCCACGCGCTCAAGCAGCAGCGCCGGTCCGAATCCATCAGCCTGGGCGAACGCCTGCTGAACAAGGTGCTGACCGGCTTCGACAGCAGCCTGGAGAAGATCCCTCAGGAACGTATCCAGGCGATCCTGGCGGAGTACCGCCTGGAACTGATCGAAGACCTGCTCGAAGATATCGGCCTGGGCAACCGCATGGCATATGTGGTTGCGCGCCGCCTGCTGTCAGCCGAAGGCGAACAGTTGCCCGCACCGGAAGGGCCGCTGGCGATCCGCGGTACCGAGGGGCTGGTACTGAGTTATGCCAAGTGCTGTACACCCATCCCGGGCGACCCGATCGTCGGCCACCTGTCGGCAGGCAAGGGCATGGTCGTGCACCTGGAGAACTGCCGCAACATCAGTGAAATCCGCCACAACCCGGAAAAATGCGTGCAGCTTTCCTGGGCCAAGGACATCACCGGCGAGTTCAATGTCGAACTGCGGGTCGAACTGGAGCACCAGCGCGGCCTGATTGCCCTGCTTGCCAGCAGCGTCAACGCGGCCGACGGCAATATCGAGAAAATCAGCATGGACGAGCGCGACGGCCGTATCAGTGTGGTCCAACTGGTGGTCAGCGTACACGATCGCGTGCACCTGGCCCGTGTGATCAAGAAGCTGCGTACCTTGACCGGTGTGGTCCGCATCACCCGCATGCGTACGTAGTCCGCCAACCGCAAGGAGTCATCATGAGCAAGACCGTCATCAACAGCGACAAGGCCCCCGCCGCTATCGGTACCTACTCGCAGGCGATCAAGGCCGGCAATACCGTGTACATGTCCGGCCAGATCCCGCTGGACCCGAAGACCATGGAGCTGGTCGAAGGCTTCGAAGCCCAGACCGTGCAGGTATTCGAGAACCTCAAGGCCGTGGCTGAGGCTGCCGGCGGTTCGTTCAAGGACATCGTCAAGCTGAACATCTTCCTGACTGACCTGAGCCACTTCGCCAAGGTCAACGAGGTGATGGGCCGCTACTTCGAACAGCCTTACCCAGCCCGCGCCGCGATTGGCGTTGCCGCGCTGCCAAAAGGCGCCCAGGTCGAAATGGACGCCATCCTGGTCATCGAATGATGCCTTGGGCGACGGGCACCCTGCCCGTCGCCCCCTCTCCTGCGCAAGGTTTCCCGACATGCGTCACGCACTGCCCCTCGCGCTGGCAGCCCTGCTCCTGAGCGGCTGCGCCAGCCACAAACCCGAAGATTTCAACGGCACCTGGATCAACCAGGCTGCGATCAAGGCCGCGGTAAAGGGCGACAGCCTGCGCCAGGCCCTCAATGAAAATGGTCCGGTATTCGAGTGGAAGCTCGACGTCGCCAACCAGCAGGCCAGCTACAGCAATGGCTTCGAAGCGGCGGACGGCCAGCTGGTCACGCTCGACAAGCAATTGCAGGCCAACTTTGACGGTGGCCAGACCGAGCAGCTTGCGCTGGACGGTGACGAACTGCTGACCACAGACCAGAGCGGCGCAAAGCAGGCTTTTGTCCGCGTACAACCCTCTGCCACCGCCAACGCCTCGCTGGGCAGCAGCTTTGAAAAAGCCCTGTACCAAGCGTATCTGGGCGGTGAATGGACCATTCTCGAAGGCCAGGGCCAAGGCGGAAAAGTACGCTTCAGCGATACCGGCAACGTCACTGGCTTGCCTGGGCCAGACCGTTTCGCCCTGTGCCTGGCCGGCGACTGCGCCACCATGGGCGGCAGCAACGACAGCCTGTGGCTGGAGCGCAACCAACGGGGTGCGCCTTTCATCATCAAGCGTGACGGCGACAAGCTGGAGATCTTCCAGGCGGTGAACCGTGCCCAGGCTGATGACATGCCCCAACTGGCAGCGGGCAAGCGCCAGTGGTTGCTGGAAAAAAACTGAAGCCTGCAGCAGCGGCCTTGTTTCGCGACAGGGCCGCAACACGGCACCAGGGCATCAGCGTCGGCGCGTGGATTGCCAGGGCTGCGTTGCAGCCCAATCGCAACGCCAGGCCGCGCCTACAGAAGTCGCGTCAAGGGTGTGGTCAGGCTTTCGCCGCCAGGATGGCTGCGTAGCCTTCCTTGTAACTCGGATACACCGGTGCCCAGCCCAACGCCTTCACCCGTGCGTTGCTGCAGCGCTTGCTACCGGTACGCCGCACGCGCTGTTCATCTGACCACTCGGTAACCCCCAGGTAGGCCCGCAACCAGGCCACCACATCGGCCAGCGGTGCCGGATCATCGTCAACCCCGATGTAACAGTCGTCCAACGCCTTGCCATCAGCATCTTCCTGCAGCAGAAACGCCAGCAAGCTGGCAGCATCTTCGGCATGAATACGGTTGCCGTACAGCGGCGGCTGCTCAGCCACCCGATAGCCTTGGCGTACCTGGCTCAGCAGCCACTCGCGGCCGGGGCCGTAGATGCCAGTGAGGCGCACCACACTCGCCGGTATGCCGCTGCCAAGGGCCAAGCGCTCCGCTTCCAGCATCACCCGCCCCGAATACCCCTCGGGCTCGGTCGCCGACCCTTCCTCAACCCACTCGCCGTCCTTCTGCGCATACACGCTACTGCTTGACACGAACAGCAAGCGGCGCGGCCGTTGGCCACGCTCGGCCAGCCAGGCCAGCACATGGCGTAAACCGTCGACATAGGCCGCCCGGTAACCCGCCTCGTCATGCTGGCTGGCCGCCACGCAGTACACCAGGTAGTCCAGCGTACCCCGTGGCCATGCGGCTGGCAGCGAAGGCTCGGCCAACTCCGCAGCCACCGGGTGAACCCCCGCAGGCAATTGCCCCACCGAACGGCGCAGACCGCTGACCTGCCAACCACGTGCCAGCATCTGCCGGGCCAAGCGCCCGCCTACATCACCACAACCCACCACCATCACGGAAAGGTCTGACATCACAAAACTCCCTGGACCAACTGATCAGCCCAACCACGCTACACGATGGATGGCTAGACCATAGGCGAAAAAAGCTACAATATTACTTTTGTTAACAAGAATTACTTGCAATAATGGCGACCAAGTTGTTCTCGGCCCGCCTCGAGGCCTTGGAGAACGTTCGTCTTTTCTCTTCATCAGGTCCGGCCAGCATGACACGTACTAAACCCTCCGCTTCGCCAACCCAGTCGCGCGCCTGGCGCGCCATCGCCGCGCTGACGCTCAGCCTGGTGCTGGCCCCGGCAGCCATGGCCGATGAGCCAACCGCCAATACCACCACGCCGGCCGCCGCCACTGCCGCTGCTGCCCCGAGCACCGCCCCGGCTGGCGAAGCACCCGCCACCAGCGCCACTGCCGGTGCACCAGCTGCAGCAGACCCAAGCGTCGAAGCCCTGGTTGAAGATACCTCGCTGGGCATGGCCCACGACCTGTCCCCATGGGGCATGTACAAGAACGCCGACATCGTGGTGAAGATCGTCATGATCGGCCTGGCTATCGCCTCCATCATCACTTGGACCATCTGGATCGCCAAAGGCTTCGAGCTGATGGGCGCCAAACGCCGCCTGCGTGGCGAAATCGCCCAGCTGAAGAAGGCCACCACGCTGAAAGATGCCAGCGAAGTCTCCAGCAAGGAAGGCACGCTGGCCCATACCCTGGTGCACGACGCCCTTGAAGAGATGCGCCTGTCGGCCAATGCCCGCGAGAAAGAGGGTATCAAGGAACGCGTCAGCTTCCGCCTGGAGCGCCTGGTGCATGCCAGCGGCCGTAACATGAGCAGCGGCACCGGCGTACTCGCCACCATTGGTTCCACCGCCCCGTTCGTCGGCCTGTTCGGCACCGTCTGGGGCATCATGAACAGCTTCATCGGTATCGCCAAGACCCAGACCACCAACCTGGCCGTGGTCGCCCCGGGTATCGCCGAAGCCCTGCTGGCCACCGCCCTGGGCCTGGTCGCGGCAATCCCGGCCGTGGTCATCTACAACGTCTTCGCCCGTTCCATTGCCGGCTACAAGGCTCAGGTGTCCGATGCTTCCGCCCAGGTACTGCTGCTGGTCAGCCGCGATCTGGACCACCAAGGCAGCGAGCGCGCCGCCCCGCACATGGTGAAAGTGGGGTAAGCCATGGGCCTGCATCTCAACGAAGGTGGCGACGACCTCGCCGAAAACCACGAAATCAACGTTACGCCGTTCATCGACGTAATGCTGGTACTGCTGATCATCTTCATGGTTGCCGCCCCCCTGGCCACAGTCGATATCAAGGTCGACCTGCCGGCCTCGACCGCCAAACCGGCGCCGAGGCCCGAGAAGCCGGTGTTCGTCAGCGTCAAGGCAGACCAGAAGCTGTACGTCGGCGACGATCAGGTCCCGGCACCCGACCAGCTTGGCCCGATGCTTGACGCCAAGACCAAGGGTGACAAGGAAACCACCATCTTCTTCCAGGCCGACAAAGGCGTGGATTACGGTGACCTGATGGAAGTGATGAACAACATGCGCTCGGCCGGCTACCTGAAAGTCGGCCTGGTAGGTCTCGAGACGGCAGCCAAGAAATGACAAAACCGCGCTCAAACATGGCGCGCTACGCTGGCAGCCTGGCGATCGTGCTGGGCGTGCACGTGGTCGCCGTGCTGCTGACGCTCAACTGGTCTGTGCCCCAGGCCATCGAGTTGCCGCCAGCAGCCATGATGGTCGAACTGGCACCGCTGCCGGAACCCGCGCCACCGCCGCCCCCGAAAGCGGCGCCGCAGCCACCTGCACCGGTAGAGGAACCACCTTTGCCGAAGCTGGTGGAGGCACCCAAGCCGAAGATCGCCATCCCCAAGCCGCCCAAGCCGAAGGCCAAGCCCCAGCCGCCCAAGCCTGAGAAGAAGCCTGAGCCGCCGAAGGAAGCACCGCCGACCGAGCAGACCGTCGACGCGCCGCCGAGCAATACGCCACCGCAGAAGTCCGCGGCACCGGCCCCGAGCATCGCGTCCAACAGCAACGCCCTGCCGACCTGGCAGAGTGACCTGCTGCGCCACCTGGCCAAGTACAAACGGTACCCGGAAGACGCGCGCCGCCGTGGCCTGCAAGGCATCAACCGCCTGCGCTTCGTGGTCGACGCCGAGGGCAAGGTGGTGTCGTATTCGATGGCCGGTGGGTCGGGCAGTGCCGCGCTGGACCGCGCAACCATGGAAATGATCCGCCGCGCCGGCAAAGTGCCAAAGCCGCCACCCGAGTTGTTGAACAATGGCACCATCGAAGTCGTGGCGCCCTTCGTCTACTCGCTGGACCGCCGCTAAGACTTTTGTTTCTGTCACAAATCGGCAAGTCTGATAACGTGCGTCTATCGATTGCAGCCGCTATGCTGGGGCCGCAACTTCATGGACGCACGTTATGACCCTCACAGAACTACGCTACATCGTCACACTCGCCCAGGAACAGCACTTCGGCCATGCCGCCGAGCGCTGCCACGTGAGCCAGCCGACCCTGTCGGTCGGTGTGAAGAAGCTTGAGGATGAGCTTGGCGTTCTGATCTTCGAACGCAGCAAAAGCGCGGTCCGCCTGACCCCTGTCGGCGAGAGCATCGTTGCCCAGGCACAAAAGGTACTGGAGCAGGCCCAGGGCATTCGCGAACTGGCCCAGGCTGGCAAGAACCAGCTGACTGCGCCGCTCAAGGTCGGTGCCATCTACACCGTGGGCCCCTACCTGTTCCCGCACCTGATCCCGCAACTGCACCGCGTGGCACCGCAGATGCCGCTGTACATCGAAGAAAACTTCACCCATGTGCTGCGCGAGAAGCTGCGCAATGGCGAGCTGGACGCGGTGATCATCGCCCTGCCGTTCAATGAAGCCGATGTGCTCACCCTTCCCCTCTACGACGAACCGTTCTGCGCGCTGATGCCTGCCGACCACCCATGGACGGCCAAAAAGACCATCGACACCGCCATGCTCAACGACAAGAGCCTGTTGCTGCTGGGTGAAGGTCACTGCTTCCGTGACCAGGTGCTGGAAGCCTGCCCTACCCTGAACAAGGGGGGTGAAGGGTCGCGGCACACCACGGTCGAATCCAGCTCGCTGGAAACCATCCGCCACATGGTAGCGTCCGGCCTTGGCGTGTCTATCCTGCCGCTGTCGGCGGTGCACAGCCACCACTACGCGCCTGGGGTCATCGAAGTCCGCCCGCTGACCGCCCCGGCACCGTTCCGCACCGTGGCCATCGCCTGGCGCGCCAGCTTCCCACGGCCAAAGGCCATCGAGATCCTCGCCGACTCGATCCGCCTGTGCTCGGTAGCCAAGGCCCCTGCAGAACAAACGGCCTGAGTCATGACGGAGCTGTCGAACGTCCCGGTCACCGTGCTCAAGGGTGTTGGCGAGGCCATGGCCGAAAAGCTCGCCAAGGTCGGCCTGGAAAACTTGCAGGACGTGCTGTTCCACCTGCCCCTGCGCTATCAGGACCGCACCCGCGTGGTTCCGATCGGCCAGCTGCGCCCAGGCCAGGACGCGGTGATCGAGGGGGTGGTCAGCGGTGCCGACGTGACCATGGGCAAGCGTCGCAGCCTGGTGGTACGCCTGGGTGACGGCAGTGGCGTGTTGAGCTTGCGCTTCTACCATTTCAGCAACGCGCAAAAGGAAGGGCTCAAGCGCGGCACCCACCTGCGCTGCTACGGCGAAGCTCGCCCGGGCGCTTCCGGGCTGGAGATCTACCACCCGGAGTACCGCGCACTGAACGGTGACGAACCGCCACCGCCGGTCGACCAAACCCTCACCCCGATATACCCGTCTACCGAGGGCCTTACCCAGCAACGCCTGCGCCAACTGTGCCAACAGAGCCTGAGCCTGCTCGGCCCGCGCAGCCTGCCCGACTGGCTGCCCGACGAACTGGCCCGCGACTACCAGCTGGCGCCGCTGGATGACGCCATCCGCTACCTGCACAACCCGCCCGCCGACGCCGACGTCGAGGAGTTGGCCCTGGGCCACCACTGGGCTCAGCACCGCCTGGCATTCGAAGAGCTGCTCACCCACCAGCTGTCGCAACAGCGCCTGCGCGAGAGCCTGCGCAGCCTGCGTGCGCCAGTGCTGCCCAAGGCCACCCGGCTGCCGGCGCAATACCTGGCCAATTTGGGCTTCCAGCCGACCGGCGCGCAGCAGCGCGTCGCCAACGAAATTGCCTACGACCTCAGCCAGCACGAGCCGATGATGCGCCTGGTGCAAGGCGACGTGGGTGCCGGCAAGACCGTGGTCGCCGCGCTGGCCGCGTTGCAGGCCCTGGAGGCTGGTTATCAGGTGGCATTGATGGCCCCCACCGAGATCCTTGCCGAACAGCACTACATCACCTTCAAGCGCTGGCTGGAGCCTTTGGGTCTGGAGGTGGCCTGGCTGGCCGGCAAACTCAAGGGCAAGGCGCGGGCGGCGTCGCTCGAGCAGATCGCCAATGGCGCCCCGATGGTGGTCGGCACCCACGCCCTGTTCCAGGACGAGGTGAAGTTCAAGCACCTGGCCTTGGCCATCATCGACGAACAGCACCGTTTCGGCGTGCAGCAACGCCTGGCGCTGCGCAAGAAAGGCGTGGCCGGCGAGCTGTGCCCACACCAGCTGATCATGACCGCGACCCCCATTCCGCGCACCTTGGCCATGAGTGCCTACGCCGACCTGGACACCTCGGTGCTCGACGAGCTGCCGCCTGGGCGCACGCCGGTGAACACCGTGCTGGTGGCCGACAGCCGGCGTTTCGAAGTGGTCGAACGGGTACGCGCCGCCTGCGCTGAAGGGCGCCAGGCGTACTGGGTGTGCACGCTGATCGAAGAGTCCGAGGAACTGACCTGCCAAGCAGCCGAAAGCACTTACGAGGAGCTGGGCAGCGCCTTGGGTGAACTGCGGGTCGGGTTGATCCACGGCCGCATGAAACCGGCGGAAAAGGCCGAGATCATGGCCGAGTTCAAGGCCGGCAACCTGCAGTTGCTGGTCGCCACCACCGTCATCGAGGTGGGCGTGGACGTGCCCAATGCCAGCCTGATGATCATCGAAAACCCCGAGCGCCTCGGCCTGGCCCAGCTGCACCAGTTGCGTGGCCGGGTGGGCCGCGGCAGCGCCGTCAGCCATTGCGTGCTGCTGTACCACCCGCCGCTGTCGCAGATCGGCCGCGAGCGCCTGGGCATCATGCGCGAAACCAACGACGGCTTCATCATCGCCGAAAAAGACCTTGCGCTACGCGGCCCGGGCGAAATGCTGGGTACCCGCCAGACCGGCCTGCTGCAATTCAAGGTCGCCGACCTGATGCGCGACGCCGACCTGTTGCCAGCGGTACGCGATGCCGCCCAGGCCCTGATCGCACGCTGGCCGGAGCACGTCAGCCCGCTGCTGGACCGTTGGCTGCGTCATGGCCAGCAATATGGTCAGGTGTGACGCCTGTCCCATAATGGATCCAGATTTGCGCCCAGGGTGGTTATACTTCGCGTTTAAAAGAATCAGTGGATACGGACCATGACTGAAGTTGCCCTGGACACCGCAACCCCACACACGCCTTCCGTCATCAGGCTGCTGCTCGAGAAACTCGGCGTAGCCTACCGCGAGGTGGTCGAACATCCGCACCTGCCCGCAGCCTCGCGGGTACAGGCCGTGCTGCTGGACGACGAGGTGGGCGCCATGATGGTGCTGTTCCCGCAGAGCCAGCTGCTGGACCTGAACCGCCTGGCCGAACTGACCGGGCGCAAGCTCACCGCCGTGTCGGTGCCACGCCTCAAGCAAATGCTCGACAAACACCAGCTCAAGGCGCTGCCGGGCATCCCGGCGCTCACCAGCTCACCGTGCCAGTACGAAAAAAGCCTGCTGGACGTCGACCTGGTGTACATCAATTCGGGTGAAGCCGGCCTGTTGCTGGAAATAGAGCGCGCGCACTTCAAGCGCATGTTGCTCAAGGCCAGCGCCAGCAGCTTTGGCCAGGAAGTCGGGGCGATCAGCCCCAACCTCGACCGCCCTAACGACGATACCCGCGAAATCACCAATGCCGTGCAAGCCTTCACTGCCCGGCGCATCCAGAAGCGCCTGGAAGAAACCATCGAAATCCCGCCGCTGGCCGATACTGCGCAGAAAATCATCAAACTGCGGGTAGACCCCAACGCCAGCATCGACGATATCACTGGGGTGGTAGAAACCGACCCGGCCCTGGCCGCCCAGGTGGTCAGCTGGGCGGCATCACCCTACTACGCCTCGCCGGGCAAGATCCGCTCGGTGGAAGACGCCATCGTGCGCGTGCTGGGCTTCGACCTGGTGATCAACCTCGCCCTCGGCCTGGCCCTGGGCAAGACCCTGAGCCTGCCCAAGGACAACCCTCAGCAGGCCACCCCGTACTGGCAGCAGTCGATCTACACCGCCGCCATCATCGAAGGCCTTACCCGAGCCATGCCGCGGGCAGAGCGCCCTGAAGCAGGCCTGACCTACCTGGCCGGGCTGTTGCACAACTTCGGTTACCTGCTGCTGGCACACGTTTTCCCGCCGCACTTCTCGCTGATTTGTCGCCACCTGGAGGTCAACCCTCATCTGAACCACACCTATGTGGAACAACACCTGCTGGGCATCAGCCGCGAGCAGATTGGTGCCTGGTTGATGAAACTGTGGGACATGCCGGTAGAGCTCTCGGCCGCGCTGCGTTTCCAGCACGACCCAGCCTACGATGGCGAGTTTTCGGCATTCCCCAACCTGGTATGCCTGGCCACACGCCTGCTGCGCTCGCGGGGGATTGGTTCGGGGCCGCTGGAGGAGATTCCTGAAGAACTGCTGGAGCGTTTGGGCATTGCCCGGGAAAAGGCCGAAGATGTGGTGAACAAAGTGCTGGAGGCCGAGAGCTTGCTGCGGGAGCTGGCTTCGCAGTTCAACGCACCGCATTGAAGCCCGGGGCCGCTTGGCGGCCCCAAACATTTCAGCCCTGCTTCTTCTTCGGCTTCAGGTACTTCATCAACCCCTGAAACCACATCACCAACGCCGGATTGCCCTTGATCTGGATGTTCTTGTCCTGAATGCCCTGCATGAACGCCAACTGCTTGTTGCTTGCCTGCAAGGTGGCAAAGCCATAGGCGGCATCCTTGAAGGCAATGGCAAAGGCCGGCTGTGAGTACGACCCGCTTTTGCTGCTGACCCGCTCGTTGCTGACGATAAAGTGCCGGGCGACCTTGCCGTCCAGGGTCTGCATCTGGAACACCAGGTCCTTGCCTTTGAGCTGCTGCTGGAATGCCGGATTATTGCGGCTGGCCCGGGCCATCAGCAGCCCCATGGCCCACAGAAGAAAGCGGAACTTCATCGACACGCCTCGATGGAAAAGTGACTAAGTTGCGCAGTTTATCCTCCTAATGACCTTTTTATGCAAGTTCGCAGCAATTACCGGGTGTAAAGCACAACGGGCGCCATCTGGCGCCCGTTCGGGATCAACGCATCCTCAGTGCACAGTTACTTTTTCTTGCTGGCCTTGCTCGGCGCGGCCGGCGTATTGACGCTGTCCCTGAGGTTCTTGCCGGGCTTGAAAGCTACGGTATTGCTGGCTTTGATCTTGACCGGCTGGCCGGTTTGCGGGTTTTTGCCGGTACGCGCGCCGCGGTGGCGTTTTTCGAAAGTGCCGAAACCAACCAGGGTCACGGTGTCCTTGTCCAGGGCGCCCGTGATGCTGTCGAGAATCGCGTTCAGCACTTGATTAGCCTTTTCTTTGGTCAGGTCAGCTTTTTCAGCGATGACGGCGGCGAGTTCTGGTTTGCGCATAGTAAAGCCTCTTTGACGGAATTCTTGTTGTTATGCCGTGCTGCCTTCAGGAGCAGCGCTCAAGGCACCGCAGGCTCTAACCTGCGGCAGACGGGAGTGAGAATGGCACGTGGTTCGGGGCCGCGCCAGTATCTGAGCGGCCATTGTGCAGGCAACAACAGGACAAACCAGACAGAACGCCGGGCAATTACGCCATAACTGCAGGTAGCTGGCGGTTCAGCGCCAGCTTTTCCGTGACCGCAGCCCCGGTCAGGGCGTAACCCAGCAGCCCGCCACCCGCATCGATGCACAGCACCTTCAGGTCATTGCCCTGCCCTTCGACCTGCCAAGTGCCTTCTCGCCCCTGTGGCGGTGGCGAAACCACCAGCGGGCAGGCCGGGGTTTTCACCGTGATCGGCATTGGCCCGTAGGCAACTGCCGTGGGCTTGCCGGCCAGGGTTTGGGCCAGTGCCCGTGCACAACTCATCAGTGGCATCACGTACAACAGGTTGATGCCGTCTACCTCGGCGCAATCCCCGAGGGCGAAGATATTGGCGTGGGAGGTTCGCAGCACACGGTCCACGCTGACGCCACGGTTGACCTGCAACCCGGCCGCGGCAGCCAGGTCGGTACGCGGGCGCAGGCCAATGGCCGAAACGACCAGGTCACAGCCAACCACGCTGCCATCCGACAGGTGCGCCTCCAGGCCGTGGGGCGCCTGCTGCAAGCGGGTCAGAACAGGCCCAAGGTGAAAGCGTACGCCCAGGTCTTGCAACCCACGTTGTACCGCGCCGGCAGCGGCCGGATGCAACAGGGTCGGCATGACCTGCTCGCATGGCGCTACCACGTCTACCTGAAAGCCCCCCAGGCTCATGTCGTTGGCAAACTCGCAGCCGATCAGGCCAGCGCCGAGAATCAGCACGCGTTGCTTGCCGGCGGCGGCAGCACGAAAGCGTGCGTAGTCCTCCAGGTCGTTGATGGGGAACACCAGGTGGCTGGCATCGCCTTCAACCGGCACCTGCACGGTCTGCGCACCCCACGCCAGCACCAGGTCGCGGTATGCCACGGCCTCTTCGCCGATCCACAGGCGTTTGTGCCCAGGGTCGATGCCGCTGATGCGGGTATGGGTGCGGATTTCGGCGTTCAGCTGCTCGGCCATGGCACCGGCTTCGGCCATGCACAGGTCAGCGGCGCCCTTGTGCTTGGCATAGCCCATGGAAAGCATGGGCTTGGAGTAGGAACGACCGTCATCGGCGGTGATCAGCAGCAACGGCGTATGCGCATCGAGCTTGCGAAATTCGCGGGCCAGGTTGTAGCCCGCCAGGCCGGTGCCGATGATTACCACAGGGGACGTCATGTCGTGCTTGCCTCGCTTAGCCGATGGAGATCATTTCAAAGTCGCTTTTGCCAACACCGCAGTCAGGGCATAGCCAGTCTTCCGGCACGTCCTCCCAACGGGTGCCAGGGGCGATGCCGTCGTCGGGCCAGCCTTCGGCTTCGTCGTAGATCAGGCCACAGACGATACATTGCCACTTTTTCATCAGGTTGTTTTCCTCGGGTCAGACTGGGGCTTTGTGTTGCTGCCGACGGCCCTATGGCGGGTGAACCCGCTGCAACAGGGACCAACGCGCAATGCTTGGGGGCTTTGTAGCGGCCCTGCCCGCAGTATGCAAGCAGTCGGGGCAATCATGCTAAGCTCGCCGCCTCTCAGGTTGTAACAAGCAGACCGACGTGTCGTACGAATCCCCGCAAGCAGCCGCTGTCGCGTGGCTGCCGTATTCACGGCTGGCGACCGACATCGACCAGCCCACCCTTGACTGGCTGTTCGACGAAGGCTCACTGACCCGCCGCCTGACGCGCCTGGCCCACGATGACTTCTGCGTCACCCCTTTGTTCGAGGGCTGGCAGCCGCTGCGCGCCGACGAATGCCAGGCACTGGGCATCGCTGTTGGCGCTGAAGGCTGGGTGCGCGAGGTGTACCTGCGCGGCCATGGCCAGCCGTGGGTGTTCGCCCGCAGCGTGGCCAGCCGCAGTGCCCTGGCGCGCGGCGGGTTGGACCTGGAACGCCTCGGCAGCCGTTCGTTGGGCGAGTTGCTGTTCTGCGACCAGGCGTTCATCCGCCACCCAATCGAAGTGTGCAGTTACCCACAGGCGTGGTTGCCGGCAGATGCCGCCCGGCCAGCGCTATGGGCCCGCCGCTCGCGGTTTGAACGTGACGGGCTGGACCTGCTGGTAGCCGAGGTGTTTCTGCCGGCGCTGTGGCAAGCGGCCCAGGAGGAAAACAGCTGATGTACCTGCAACTGCTCAAGTCGCTGAACCGCCTGCACCCGCGTGCCTGGGACTTTGTCCAGCTCAGCCGCATGGACCGCCCGATCGGTATCTACTTGCTGCTGTGGCCCACGCTGTCGGCGGTATGGATTGCCGGCAACGGCTCGCCAACCCTGGCCAACGTGCTGATCTTCGGCCTTGGCGTGGTACTGATGCGCGCCGCCGGCTGCTGCATCAACGATTTTGCCGACCGCAAGGTGGATGGCCACGTCAAGCGTACCGCCGACCGGCCCCTGGCCAGTGGGCGCGTGCGCCCGCGCGAGGCGCTGGCCCTGTTCGCCATGCTTGTCGGGGTCAGTTTCCTGCTGGTGCTGTGCACCAATAGCCGCACCGTGTGGCTGTCGTTCGGCGCGGTGGCGTTGGCGTTCTGCTACCCGTTCATGAAGCGCTACACCTACTACCCGCAAGTGGTGCTGGGGGCAGCGTACTCGTGGGGCATTCCGATGGCGTTCACGGCCGCTGGCGGCGAACTGCCGGCCAGTGCCTGGCTGCTGTACATCGCCAACCTGCTGTGGACGGTGGGCTACGACACCTATTACGCCATGGTCGACCGGGACGACGACCTGAAGATCGGCGTGAAATCCACGGCCATCCTGTTCGGTGAGGCCGACCGCAGCATCATCCTGACCTTGCAGTTGTTGTCGCTGGGCTGCCTGTTGCTGGCCGGTAGCCGCTTTGACCTCGGCGGCTGGTTCCACCTGGGGCTGCTGGGGGCGCTGGCGTGCTTTGCCTGGGAGTACTGGTCTACACGCAAGCTGAACCGCGAGTCGTGCTTCAAGGCGTTCCTGCACAATCACTGGGCGGGGTTGCTGGTGTTCGTGGGGGTGGTTCTGGACTACGCGCTGCGCTGACAGCGTGAGCACCCCACCTTGTGGGAACGGGCTTACCCCGCCCCCACAGGCCTACTGAAAGCCCTTACGGCTTGGCGACGTGCCAAACGTCTTTCATGCCGTCACCGGTCATGTCGCCAGCCTTCTTGTCCTTGACGAAGGTATACAGCGGCTTGCCGTCGTAGGCCCACTGCATCTTGCCGTCGTCCCGCTTGATCTGCGTCCACTTGCCCTCGGCTTTTTCGCCGCCACTGGTCATCAAAGGCGGCCAGTTCTTGGCGCATTCGCCATTGCACATCGACTTGCCGCCGGTATCTTTGTCAAAGGTGTACAGGGTCATGCCGGCATGATCGACCCACATGCCATCCTTTTCCATTGCAGGTTGTGCCGAGGCCACCCCCGGAAGTGCCAGCGCAGTGAAAAGGGCCATCCAGCTCAGCGTATGTCGTGTCATTGGATTCACCATCGTTTCGGGGGGTAATGGGTTCGGGTTGCCAGAACCGCGGCCCTCTGTAGCCTAGTTCAGTCACGCAATGTCGCCAGAACGGCCAACGCCCTGTCACACAGCTGCAATAATTCCGTTATCTAATGCGGGCCAAGACACTGAATCCAGGAGAGGTTTTGAGCATGGTAGGCAGGAACATTCTGATCGTCGACGACGAAGCGCCGATTCGCGAGATGATCGCCGTTGCCCTGGAAATGGCCGGCTATGACTGCCTGGAAGCGGAAAACTCCCAACAGGCCCACGCGATCATCGTCGACCGCAAGCCGGACCTGATCCTGCTCGACTGGATGCTGCCGGGTACCTCCGGCATCGAGTTGGCCCGCCGCCTGAAGCGCGATGAACTGACCGGCGACATTCCGATCATCATGCTCACTGCCAAAGGTGAAGAGGACAACAAGATCCAGGGCCTGGAAGTGGGTGCCGACGACTACATCACCAAACCGTTCTCACCGCGCGAGCTGGTTGCGCGGCTCAAAGCCGTGCTGCGCCGCACCGGCCCAAGCGACAGCGAGGCACCGATCGAGGTCGGCGGCCTGCTGCTCGATCCGATCAGCCACCGCGTGACCATCGACGGCAAGCCGGCTGAAATGGGCCCCACCGAATACCGCCTGCTGCAGTTCTTCATGACCCACCAGGAACGCGCCTACACCCGTGGCCAACTGCTGGACCAGGTGTGGGGCGGCAACGTCTATGTCGAAGAACGCACGGTCGACGTGCACATCCGCCGCCTGCGCAAAGCGCTGGGTGAGGCCTACGAGAATCTGGTACAAACCGTGCGCGGCACCGGCTACCGCTTCTCGACCAAGAGCTAGCTGCAAGCTGCAAGCTGCAAGCTGCAAGCTGCAAGCTGCAAGCTGCAAGCTGCAAGAAAGAGCATGTAGCATCAGGCTCAAAAAGGACTATCAGCACCACTGATCCGCTTCATCTTGCAGCTTGCAACTTGCAACTTGCAACTTGCAGCCGGATCCGAAGGACCCATCAATTGAACCAGAACTGGCACGCGACACTGATTCGCCACCTGCTGTTGCTGATCAGCATCTGCCTGATCGGCGGGCTGATCAGCGGCTACTATGGCTGGAGCCTGGCCATTGGCCTGGCACTGTACCTGGCTTGGACCCTCAAGCAACTGCTGCGCCTGCATGACTGGCTCCGCAACCATCAGCCCGACGAGGCGCCGCCCGACGGCTATGGCCTGTGGGGCGAGGTGTTCGACAGCATCTACCACCTGCAGCGCCGGGACCAACGTGTGCGGGGCCGCCTGCAAGCGGTGATCGACCGCGTTCAGGAGTCCACCGCTGCGCTGCGGGATGCGGTGATCATGCTCGACAGCGACGGCAACCTGGAGTGGTGGAACCGCGCCGCCGAGACCCTGCTGGGCTTCAAAACTCCACAGGACGGCGGCCAGCAAGTCACCAACCTGGTTCGCCACCCGCGCTTCAAGGAGTACTTCGAGGCAGAAAACTACCTCGAACCGCTGGAAATCCCCTCACCGATCAACGACCGCATGCGGCTGCAGTTGCACATCACCCGCTACGGCAACAACGAGCACTTGATGCTGGTGCGCGACGTCACCCGCATTCACCAGCTGGAACAGATGCGCAAAGACTTCGTCGCCAACGTGTCGCACGAATTGCGCACACCGCTGACCGTCATCACCGGCTACCTGGAAACCCTGCTGGACAACGTCGAGGACGTGAACCCGCGCTGGCGCCGGGCCTTGCAGCAGATGAGCCAGCAAGGCTCGCGCATGCAGACGCTGCTCAACGACCTGTTGCTGCTGGCCAAGCTGGAGGCCACCGATTATCCGTCGGACAACCAGCCAGTGCCGGTCGATGCCCTGCTGGCCGCCATCAAGAACGACGCCCAGGCGTTGTCTGGGCCGCGCAACCAGCGCATTACGCTGGAAGCAACCCCCGGCGTGCAGCTCAAGGGGAGCGAGTCGGAGCTGCGCAGCGCCTTTTCCAACCTGGTGTTCAACGCCGTCAAATACACCCAGGATGAAGGCGATATCCGCATCCGCTGGTGGGCCGATGCCCAGGGCGCGCATTTGTCGGTGCAGGACTCTGGCGTGGGCATCGATGCCAAACACCTGCCACGCCTCACCGAGCGCTTCTACCGGGTGGATTCCAGCCGGGCCTCGAATACAGGCGGCACCGGGCTGGGGCTGGCCATCGTCAAGCATGTGCTGATGCGCCACCGCGGCAAGCTGGAAATCAGCAGCGTCCCGGGGCATGGCAGTACCTTCATCTGTCATTTTGCCCCGGCACAATTGGTCAACAGCAAGGTCTGAGCAACTCAGGGCCCTTTGCTTTTGCAGCCCCAGCCGCTACATTGGATCCCCTGTGCCAGCAAGAGCTGGCACTTTTTTTCTCTCCATTTCTAAGACGGACCCCGTAAAAACTCCATCATGGACCCTTCCCCTGGTATCAGCCTCAGTTCGTTATTCGCCGATTTCGGCATGATCATCTTTGCCTTCCTGCTGGTGCTGCTCAACGGCTTCTTCGTTGCTGCAGAGTTCGCCATGGTCAAGCTGCGCGCCACCCGGGTGGAGGCCATTGCCGAAGAGCATGGCTGGCGCGGCAACATTCTGCGTAAAGTGCACAACCAGCTGGACGCTTACCTGTCAGCCTGCCAACTGGGTATCACCCTGGCCTCGCTGGGCCTGGGCTGGGTCGGTGAGCCGGCGTTTGCCCACCTGCTGGAACCACTGCTGGCGTATTTCGGCGTCGACTCACCGGAACTGATCAAAGGCGTGTCGTTCTTCGTCGCCTTCTTCGTCATTTCGTACCTGCACATCGTTGTCGGTGAGCTGGCACCCAAATCCTGGGCCATCCGCAAACCGGAGCTGCTGTCGCTGTGGACTGCCGTACCGCTGTACCTGTTCTACTGGGCCATGTACCCGGCCATCTACCTGCTCAACGCCAGCGCCAACACCATCCTGCGCATCGCCGGCCAGGGCGAGCCGGGGCCGCACCACGAGCACCACTACAGCCGTGAAGAACTGAAACTGATCCTGCACTCCAGCCGTGGCCAGGACCCAAGCGACCAGGGCATGCGCGTGCTGGCTTCGGCCGTGGAAATGGGCGAGCTGGAAGTGGTCGACTGGGCCAACTCGCGCGAAGACATGGTCACCATCGACGCCCATGCGCCGCTGAAGCAGATCCTGGCCCTGGTGCGCCGCCACAAGTTCAGCCGCTACCCGGTGTACGACGCCGAGCGCGAGGAATTCACCGGCCTGCTGCACATCAAGGACCTGCTGCTGGAGCTGGCGGAGCTGGAGCACTTGCCCGAAGCCATCGACCTGGACGACCTCGCCCGGCCGCTTGAGCGCGTATCGCGCCACATGCCACTGGCCCAGTTGCTGGAGCAGTTCCGCAAGGGTGGTGCGCACTTTGTGCTGGTCGAAGAAGCCGATGGCAAGGTGATCGGCTACCTCACCATGGAAGACGTGCTGGAAGTGCTGGTCGGCGATATCCAGGACGAGCACCGCAAGACCGAACGCGGCATCCTCGCCTACCAGCCGGGCAAGTTGCTGGTCCGTGGCGACACGCCGCTGTTCAAGGTGGAGCGCCTGCTTGGGGTCGACCTTGACCACATCGAGGCGGAAACCCTGGCTGGCCTGGTCTACGAGACGCTAAAGCGCGTGCCTGAAGAAGAAGAGGTGCTGGAAGTCGAAGGGCTGCGGATCATCATCAAGAAGATGAAAGGGCCGAAGATCGTGCTGGCCAAAGTGCTCAAGCTGGATTGATGGCCATGGGGCTGCCGCGCAGCCCCTCTGGATTTGCGTATACCTGTAGGCGCGGCCTTGTGTAGCGATGGCCTGCCAAGCAGGCCCGACGCTCTCAAGGGTTACCCGCAGTAAAGTCCGGCAAGCCGCTGAGCGGCCTGTCGAACCGGTAAGGGATCGACTCCAGCGCCAAGCCTACGTTGCGCTGTACCACGAAATGCAGGTGTGGCCCGGTGCTGTTGCCGGTATTGCCCGACTTGGCCAGCATCTGCCCCTGGCGCACCCGCTGCCCCTCCTTCACCACCACCGAGTCGCGCATCAGGTGCAGGTAGACGCCCATGGTGCCGTCCGAGTGCAGCACCCTGACAAAGTTGCCCGACGGGTTGGGCTCGCGCCCGCTCTGGCTATTCTGCGTTTTCACCACCACCCCTTCGCGCGCCGCGATAATGGTGGTGCCTTCGGGCATGGCGATATCCATGGCATAGCGCCCCTTAGGCCCGAAATGGCTGACACGGCCATTGGGGCCCTGGGTCACGCGGAATGGCCCGCCAAGCCACGCGAACCCGTAGCGGAAGCCCTGCGGCCGCTTGCCCGGGTCACCCATGGCCTGCAGCAGGGTCGAGCGGTAATTCAGCAACAAACCGGGCCGCCCCCTCAGCACGCTGAGCATTTGCGTGGTGCCCGGTGGCAGCAGCCGGCGCACGATACGCGGGGCATCACCGCCCTGGGCGTTCACTAGGTTGTCCAGGCGCAGCTCGACCTCGACCGGAACATGCAGTTGGTTGCGTGCCGAAAAGCTCACACCGCCGTTGAACACTTTCGCGTTCAGGAACACTTGGCCTTCGAGCGTTTCGACCATGGGCTCAAGCAAATTCAACGGCCTGGCGCCAGGGCCGGGGCGGTCGGAATAGGAAATGACACCGGACTCGTCGGTGCTCTTGTAAAGGGTCACACCCAGGCTCGACGCCGAGGCCATGAAAAGTGCACAGAACAGCAGCAGGCGCCCGGGCATGATAGTGGCTTTTTGACAGTTGAGGTCTGTCGAAGACTAGCAGCAGGTTTAACGGCAAGTGTTGCAGTTGGTCGGATGGCTCAGGCCCCTGGGGTGAAATGCTTCTGCGCGGTGCCACGGGCAATCAGCCGCGACAGGTAATCGAGCTTCTGCGCATCCTGGTCGACGAACTTGAAGGTCAGTTGCAGCCAGTCGCTGTCCGGCTTGGGCTCCAGCGCCGCGACGGCGTGCAGATAGCCGTTCAGGCGGGCGACTTCGGCACTTTCGCCTTGCACCAGGTCCAACACTGCACCTTCCAGCACCTGTGGCAGCACATCGCCGCGGCGTACCACCAGCAGAGCCTCTTTCAGGCTTAACGCCTTGATCACGCACGGCTGCATGCCATCGGCCAGGCGCAGTTGCCCTTGCCCCCGACCGGTCGGGGTGGCCGCGGCCGGCGTGGGCGCCTTGGCCGCTGGCCTGGCAGCAGCCGGTGCCAGTGCCGGCGCTGCAACCTTTACCGCCTCCGGCTTGCCGACGGTCAGCGCACTCAAGGAATCGTTGGCGAACGCCGGGTTGGCGCGCGCCGGGGCGATGGCCGTCAGGCTGTCGAGCTTGCCGATCTTGGTCAGGGCCTTTTTCACCTTGGTCAGCAACTGCTCGTTGGTGAATGGCTTGCCGACAAAATCGGAAACACCGGCCTGGATCGCCTGGATGACGTTTTCCTTGTCGCCACGGCTGGTCACCATGATGAACTGCAGGTGCTTCAACGCAGGCTGCTGGCGGCACCAGGTGAGCAGTTCCAGGCCCGACATCTCGGGCATTTCCCAGTCGCACAGCACCAGGTCGAACGCCTCCTTGGCCAGCATGGCCATGGCCTTGCGACCATTGACGGCATCGTCGATCGCCATCCCCGGGAAGGCACTGCGCAGGCACTTGCGGACCAGGTCGCGGATAAACGGGGCGTCATCCACGACCAGCACATTCACTTTACTCATCGAAACTCCTTCTGAACCCGACTAGCCTACTGCCAAATACTGGCTACTTGCTACCACCTGGTAACGCCGGGCGTTCATCCGATCGTTCGCGGGTGCCTGCCGGCTCTCGGCCGTAAACGAAAACGCCCGGCCAAGGCCGGGCGTCGCTGCTCGGGGGCAACCTTACTTATCGTCAGATTCACCAGGAACATTAGCCTTTTCGCCATCGGCGGGCGCGGTGCCCTGCACTTCTGCAGTCATTCGCTTGAGGCCCATGTGACGCACATCGGTACCGCGGACCAGGTAGATCACCAACTCGGAGATATTGCGTGCATGGTCGCCAATACGTTCCAGCGAGCGCAGCACCCAGATCACGCTCAGTACCCGCGAAATCGAGCGCGGGTCTTCCATCATGTAGGTCACCAGTTCACGCAGGGCGGTCTTGTACTCCCGGTCGATGGTCTTGTCGTACTGAGCCACGGACAGTGCCAGGTCGGCGTCGAAGCGGGCAAAAGCGTCCAGCGCATCGCGGACCATGTTGCGCACCTGGTCACCGATGTGGCGCACTTCCACATAGCCCCGTGGCGACTCGCCTTCTTCACACAGCTGGATGGCCCGGCGGGCGATCTTGGTCGATTCGTCACCAATGCGCTCCAGGTCGATCACCGACTTGGAGATACTGATGATCAGGCGCAAGTCGGAGGCCGCCGGCTGCCGACGGGCGAGGATACGCAGGCATTCCTCGTCGATATTGCGCTCCATCTGGTTGATCTGCTCGTCAACCTCGCGCACTTGCTGGGCCAGGCCCGAATCGGCTTCGATCAGCGCGGTGACCGCGTCGTTGACCTGTTTTTCAACCAGCCCGCCCATGGCCAGCAGGTGGCTGCGCACCTCTTCCAGCTCGGCATTGAACTGCTGGGAAATGTGGTGGGTAAGGCTTTCTTTGTTGATCATGCTGTCGCTCCGCGAAGTTGCTAGCCGCTAGCTGCAAGCTTCAAGTGGTTCGTGTCGTTCCCTGGCTCCGCGCTAACCGCTTCATCTTGCAGCTTGCAGCTCGAAGCTTGCAGCTGCGCCAAAGGCGCTCTTAGCCGTAGCGACCAGTGATGTAGTCTTCGGTCTGCTTCTTCGCCGGGTTGGTGAACAGGGTATCGGTGTCGCCAAACTCGACCAGCTTGCCCATGTACATGAACGCGGTGTAGTCCGAAACACGGGCAGCCTGCTGCATGTTGTGGGTCACGATGACGATGGTGTACTTGGCTTTGAGTTCGTAGATCAGTTCCTCGACCTTGAGGGTCGAGATCGGGTCCAGCGCCGAGCACGGCTCATCCAGCAGCAGCACCTCAGGCTCCACGGCGATGGTGCGGGCGATGACCAGGCGTTGTTGCTGGCCACCAGACAGGCCCAGGGCCGACTCGTGCAGGCGGTCCTTGACCTCGTCCCACAGCGCCGCGGCCTTCAACGCCCACTCGACGGCCTCGTCGAGCACGCGCTTCTTGTTGATGCCCTGAATGCGCAGGCCATAGACCACGTTTTCGTAAATGGTCTTGGGAAAGGGGTTGGGCTTCTGGAACACCATGCCCACACGGCGGCGCAGCTCCGCGACATCTTCGCCCTTGCGGTAGATGTTGTTGCCATACAAGTTCACGGCACCCTGTACGCGGCAACCGTCAACCAGGTCGTTCATGCGGTTGAACGTGCGCAACAAGGTCGACTTGCCGCAGCCGGAGGGGCCGATGAACGCGGTCACACGCTGCTTGGGGATGTTCATGCTGACATCGAACAAGGCCTGCTTGTCGCCGTAGAACAGGCTTAGCCCCGGTACCTCGATGGCCACGGTTTCTTCGGCCAGGCGCAGGCCCTGCTTGCTGCGGCCCAGGGCAGACATGTCGATGCCGTGGGTGTGGGATTCGTTCTGCATGGTTGACTCCGTTTGTAGCTGCAAGCTTCGAGCTGCAAGCTGCAAGTTTGGGCAAAGCGGCAATCTGCTTGGAGCTTGCCGCTTGTGGCTTAAAGCTTCAATCAGCTGTCCAGCGCCTTGTACTTTTCGCGCAGGTGGTTGCGGATCCATACCGCCGACAGGTTCAGGGCCGCGATCACCAGCACCAGCAACAGCGCCGTGGCGTAGACCAGCGGCCGCGCGGCTTCTACGTTGGGGCTCTGGAAGCCGACGTCATAGATGTGGAAGCCCAGGTGCATGATCTTCTGGTCCAGGTGCAGGTACGGGTAGTTACCGTCAACCGGCAACGACGGCGCCAGCTTCACCACACCCACCAGCATCAGCGGCGCCACCTCGCCCGCAGCGCGGGCCACGGCGAGGATCATGCCGGTCATCATCGCTGGGCTGGCCATGGGCAACACAATCCGCCACAGCGTTTCGGCCTTGGTCGCACCCAGCGCCAGCGAGCCTTCACGCACCGTACGCGGAATGCGCGCCAGGCCTTCTTCGGTGGCCACGATCACCACAGGCACTGCCAGCAGCGCCAGGGTCAGCGACGCCCACAGCAAGCCTGGTGTACCCAGGGTTGGCGCGGGCAGCGCTTCGGGGAAGAACAGGCGGTCGATCGAGCCACCCAGCACATACACGAAGAAACCCAAACCAAATACGCCGTAGACGATCGCCGGCACCCCCGCCAGGTTGTTCACGGCAATGCGGATCAGCCGGGTTACCGGCCCCTGCCTTGCGTATTCACGCAAGTAGACTGCCGCAAGCACGCCGAACGGGGTGACGATCACGGCCATGATCAGGGTCATCATCACGGTACCGAAGATGGCCGGGAAGATGCCGCCCTCGGTGTTGGCTTCACGCGGGTCGTCGCTCAGGAATTCCCATACCTTGGCAAAGTAGGTGCGCAGCTTGGTAAAAGCAGACATGCCGTTTGGCTGGAGGGCGTGCACCACCTTGTTCAGGCTGATTTCCACTTCACGGCCGTTGCCATCGCGGGCCACCAGGCTGTCACGCGCGAGAGCCTGGTGCAGGCCGCCGAGGCGCGCTTCGATAGCCTGGTAGCGGCTGTTCAGTTCGGCGCGCTCGGCGTCCATGTCCGCCTGGGCGGTAGCGTCCAGCTTGCCGTCCAGCTCCAGCTTGCGGGCATGCAGCCGCAGGCGCTCCAGGCCATGGTTGATGGCCCCGATGTCTTTCTTCTCCAGTTGCTGCAATTCACCGTTGAGCTGGCTGGCACGCTTGAGCCGCGCTTGCAACTCGCTCCAGGCAGCCGGGCCTTCGGCAACCACCCGGCCCTGTTCCTTGACGCTGACCAGGTAGCCATAGAAGTTGCCCCACTCGCGGCGCTCCAGGGCCATCAGGTCGGCCGGGCGCTGCTCGTCGACCAGCCAATCGCCGACCACCCAGGTGAAATCGCTGCCATAGAGGTCGCGGTTACCGACCTTGATCAGTTCACGGCTCATGAACTCCGGGCCCTGGTCCGGTACCGGCAAGCCGGCACCTTTGAGGCGGGCACGCGGCACGTCCTCCTGCTGCACCACTTCGCCAATCACCACTTGGCCAGCCTGGCCCGGCACCTGGTAGGTGGCCTGCACCAGGTCGGCCGGCCAGAAGTGGCCCAGGCCGCGCACGGCGATGACCGCCAGCAGGCCAACGGTCATGATCACCGCCATGGCCACTGCGCCGCCGCTCATCCACACACCGGGGGCGCCGCTCTTGAACCAGCCTTTGAGGGAATCCTTTTTCACGGATCGCTACCTTTCTATCAAAGCGACGAGTATTTCTTGCGCAGACGCTGGCGAATCAGCTCGGCCAAGGTGTTCATGACGAAGGTGAACATCAGCAGTACCAGCGCGGCCAGGAACAGCACGCGGTAGTGGCTGCCGCCGACTTCCGATTCGGGCATTTCCACGGCCACGTTGGCGGCCAGGGTGCGCATGCCCTCGAACAGGTTCATTTCCATCACCGGCGTATTGCCGGTGGCCATCAGCACGATCATGGTTTCGCCCACTGCGCGGCCCATGCCGATCATCAGCGCCGAGAAGATGCCCGGGCTGGCGGTGAGGATGACCACACGGGTCAGGGTCTGCCAGGGGGTGGCGCCCAGCGCCAGCGAGCCCAGGGTGAGGCTACGCGGCACGCTGAACACGGCGTCTTCGGCGATGGAGTAGATATTGGGGATGACCGCGAAGCCCATGGCGATGCCGACCACCAGGGCATTGCGCTGGTCGTAGGTGATGCCCAGATCGTTGGTGATCCACAGGCGCATGTCGCCAGCAAAGAACCAGTTTTCCAGGTACGGGCTCATGGCCAGGGCGAACCAGCCGATCAGCAGGATCACCGGAATCAGAATCGCCGCTTCCCAGCCGTCAGGTACACGCAGGCGTATCGCCTCTGGCAGGCGGGTCCAGGCGAAGCCCACCAGCAGAATGCCGAACGGCATCAGCAGGAACAGGCTGAAGACCCCCGGCAGGTGACCTTCCAGGTAGGGGGCAAGGAACAGGCCGGCGAAGAAACCGAGGATCACCGTCGGCATCGCCTCCATCAGTTCGATCACCGGCTTGACCTTGCGCCGCATGCCCGGGGCCATGAAGTAAGCGGTATAGATGGCGGCGGCGACCGCCAGCGGGGCTGCCAGGATCATGGCGTAGAACGCGGCCTTGAGGGTACCGAAGGTCAGCGGCGACAGGCTGAGCTTGGGCTCGAAGTCGGTGTTGGAAGCGGTCGACTGCCAGACGTACTTAGGCTCGTCGTAGTTCTCGTACCAGACCTTGCCCCACAACGCGCTGAAGGAAATTTCCGGGTGCGGGTTGCGCAGGCTCAGCGGCAGCAGCTTGCCGCCTTGTTCGATGATGATACGGTTGGCACGCGGCGACAGGGCCAGGATGCCCGGGCCTTCGGCGACGGGTTCGACCAGCAGCGTACGGTGCGCCGTACTGTGGAACACTCCAAGCTGGCCGTTCGCGTCCAGCGCGATGAAGCCCTTGCGGCGCTCTTCGGCGTCGATCTGCACGATCGGTGCCTTGCCCAGCTGGAAGGTACGGATCTGCTTGAGGCGCGATTCGCCATCCGGGTCGCGGGCCATGAACCACTGGGCCAGGCCGCCCCTGGAGTCACCGACGATCAGCGAAATACCACCCACCAGTTGCCCCGTGGCGGTCACTTCGGTGTCGGCACTGTCGGCCAGTTTATAGCGGCCGTTGAGGCTCCTGTCGCGCAGGCTGAACACGTCGGCCGTGGCCCGGCCGTTGATCACGTACAGCCAGTGCTGGCGCGGATCGATGAAAATGTTCTTCACCACCTCGGTCATCTGCGGCAGGACGATGCGGTTCTGCTCCGTGGTGACTTCTTCGGTCAGCATGTTCTCGCTACGGGTCAACTCCAGCACCTGCAGTTGCGCACCGGTGGAGCCGGCCAGCACCAGGGTGTCACCGTTGGCATTGACGCTCACGTGCTCCAACGCACGGCCCTGCTCGTCGAGCACGAATGGCTGCTCGCCGTAGGGGTAGTCGATGCTGGCGGTAATCGCCTTTTTGTTGTCCGGGTAGGTGATCTTGTAGGCGTGGTGGAACACCAGCGCCTGACCGTTGGACAGGCCCAGCACCACCAGCGGGCTGCCCGGCTGGTCGGCCCCGATCGAAGTGACCTGGGTACCGGCGGGTACCGGCAGGTCGATGCGCTTGAGCGCTTGGCCGGTCTTGGCATCGAAGAACAACGCCTGGCCTTTGTCCGAAACCCGCATGCCCACCAGGTTCTGCTCTTCCAGCGCGATCATCAGCGGCTTGCCGGCATCCTGCTGCAGCCAGGTTGGCTGCAGGGCTTGCTTGCGCGTCAGCTCGGCGCCCTGGAACAGCGGCAGCACTACATAAGCCAGGTAGAAGAAGATCAACGTAATGGCGGCCAAAACGGCAAGGCCGCCCACCAGCACATACCAGCGGGTCAGGCGGTCCTTGAGCGCGCGCAAGCGGCGCTTGCGTTGCAACTCGGGCGTATTGAAATCAATGCGCACGGGCTGGGGTTTTTGGGTCATGTTGGAGTTGGCCAGATCATTCATGCGCACACCCTAGCGGTCCCGTGTGACAAAAACATTACAAAATGGTGACGCGCGAAAGCCCGCCGCACAGGTTACCTGGCTTCGGGCCGGGAATTCGGGGGAGAGGCCGGGCGGTGGCACCGGCCTCCCCTGCAATCACTTACTGCTTGGCAACGCTACCGGCATGGGACAGGCCCAAATCTGCCAGGGTCTTGTCGACGACCTTGGCCGGCAGCGGGATGTAGCCGTCCTTGACCACCACCTGCTGCCCAGCCTGCGACAGCACCAGCTTGACGAACTCGGCTTCCAGCGGCGCCAGTGGCTTGTTCGGCGCCTTGTTCACGTACACGTACAGGAAGCGCGACAGTGGGTAGGTGCCGTTCAGGGCGTTGGCTTCGTTGTCTTCAACGAACGCGCTGCCTTCTTTCTTGGCCAGGGCTACGGTCTTGACGCTGGCTGTCTTGTAGCCGATGCCCGAGTAACCGATGCCGTTGAGCGAAGAGCTGATCGACTGCACGACCGAAGCCGAACCGGGTTGTTCGTTGACGTTAGGCTTGAAGTCGCCTTTGCACAGGGCCTCTTCTTTGAAGTAGCCATAGGTGCCGGAAACCGAGTTGCGGCCGAACAGCTGGATCGGCTTGTTGGCCAGGTCGCCGGTCACACCTACATCACCCCAGGTCTTGACCTCGGCCTTGCCCCCACACAAGCGGGTCGAGGAGAAGATGGCATCGACCTGCGCCATGGTCAGGCCCTTGATCGGGTTGTCCTTGTGCACGAACACGGCCAGGGCGTCGACGGCAACGGGAATAGCGGTCGGTTTGTAGCCGTACTTCTGCTCGAAGGCTTGCAGCTCGACGTCCTTCATCTTGCGGCTCATCGGGCCGAGGTTGGCAGTGCCTTCGGTCAACGCAGGTGGCGCGGTGGAGGAACCCGCCGCCTGGATCTGGATGTTTACGTTCGGATATTCCTTCTTGTAGGCCTCGGCCCACAGCGTCATCAGGTTGGCCAAGGTGTCGGAGCCGACGCTGGAGAGGTTGCCCGAAACACCGGTGGTCTTGGTGTACGTCGGGATCGCAGGATCGACAGCGGCCACCGCGTTGGCGGTTGCAACGCCAGCGGCGGCGAACGTGAGGGCCGCCATCAAACGCTTCAGTTTCATGCCTTGCTCCTAGCAGGAATATTGGGGTGCTGGATGGAACGGGCCCCAGTATCGGCAGGCCGCATGAACACGATATGACCTAATTGTGACAAATGGATTAAAGGCCATCATTTGAGGGCCGCGCCAACCGCCAGCGCAGCTCAGCGTTTGTTGGCGAGCAGATAAACCCCTACGCCCAGCCCGACGGCACACAACCCCGCCACATAGTAGGCCGGCGCCATGGGGCTGATCTTGAGCAGCGCCGTCACCACCATCGGCGTCAGCCCGCCAAAGATCGCGTAGGCCACGTTGTACGAGAACGACAACCCACTGAAGCGCACCACCGCCGGGAACGCCTTGACCATCACATAAGGCACCGCGCCGATCACTCCCACGCACAGGCCGGTTACCGCATACAGCGGGAACAGCAACTCGGGCCGGGTTGGCAAGCTATGGTAGAAGCTCCAGGAGGTTATCAGCAGCAACAGGCTGCCAATCACGAACACTCGGCCCGCGCCAAATCGGTCCGCCAGGCTGCCAGCGCTGATGCAGCCGAAGCTGAGCAGTACGATGGCCAGGCTGTTGGCCTTGAGCGAGTCGGTGGGGCTGATGTGGTAGATGCTCTGCAACAGCGCCGGGGTCATCAGGATGAGCACGACGATGGCCGCCGACAGCATCCAGGTCAGCAGCATCGACAAGATGATCGCGCCACGATGGTCGCGCAGCACCGCACGCAGCGGTAGCTCTTCTGCCAGGGCCTTGCGCTGCTGCATCTCGGCGAATACCGGCGTTTCGTGCAGCCAGCGGCGCAGGTAGACCGAGAACAGGCCGAACACGCCACCCAGCAGGAAGGGGATGCGCCAGGCGTAATCCGCGACTTCTGCAGGGCTGTAGACCGTGTTGATCAGCGTGGCGACCAGCGACCCCAGCAGAATGCCCGAGGTCAGGCCGGCCGTGAGGGTGCCGCAGGCGTAACCGGTGTTACGCGCCGGTACGTGCTCGGAAACGAACACCCAGGCGCCCGGCACTTCCCCTCCGATCGCAGCGCCCTGGATAACCCGCATCAGCAGCAGCAGGATCGGTGCCCACATGCCGATCTGGGCATACGTTGGCAGCAGACCCATGATCAGCGTCGGCAGGGCCATCATGAAAATGCTCAGGGTGAACATCTTCTTGCGCCCGAGCAGGTCGCCAAAGTGGGCCATGATGATGCCGCCCAGCGGCCGCGCCAGGTATCCGGCCGCGAAGATGCCGAAGGTTTGCATCAGGCGCAGCCACTCGGGCATGTCGGCCGGGAAGAACAGCTTGCCGACCACCGTGGCGAAGAACACGAAGATGATGAAGTCGTAGAACTCCAGCGCCCCGCCCAGTGCGGACAGTGAGAGGGTCTTGTAGTCACTGCGGGTCAGCGGCCGCGAGGGCTGCTCGATACTGCTCGGCACGGAAGTCATCGCTGGTTGTTCTCTTTATAGGGCATGCAGGCCGCTGGGCGCGCGGCTTCTGGATTGGGAGACCAGCGAAGATAGCAAATTGCCGAGGCGTGCTGATAGCGCTACAAAAACCCTACAGATATTCACGAATGTGCGGTCGTCGCTGGCCGTTATGCTCTATATACTGGCAACTCGTAGGAAAAGGTTGCGCCTAACGTGGGATGTTGTGCGAAAACGCCGGTCTTTATTGTCAGGCGGTTTCGCAGAGTTTCCCTACGGCCGCCCAGTGAAACGAAATCGGCGTAGTATGTTTCAAGCTGAATCGTTTACCCGGCCCTCGCGCCACACCAACGAAAGCGTCACGGGTCAGAGGCCCCATCGCATGATTGAGCTCGAACAAGAAGATCCTATCCCGCAGGGCGACCTGGCCTTGCAGATCACTGCACTCCCGCGCGAGACCAATGGGTTTGGCGACATCTTCGGCGGCTGGCTTGTCGCCCAGATGGACCTGGCCGGCACTGCCATGGCCAGCCGTGTCGCCGGTGGCCGGGTAGCCACCGTGGCCATCGACCGCATGGCGTTCCTCGTGCCGGTCGCCGTGGGCGCGCAGCTGTCGTTCTATACCCAGACCCTGGAAATCGGCCGTAGCTCGATCCAGATGATGGTCGAAGTGTGGAGCGACGACCCGCTGTCCAGCGAATGGCGCAAGGTCACCGAGGCGGTATTCGTCTTCGTCGCCATCGACGGCAGCGGCCGCACGCGCTCGGTGCCTCGTCGCTGAGCCTTGCCGGCGGTAAACTCATTGCAGGTGCCCGGGTCCAAGGCCCACTGGCAATCAATGAGACAAGTGCAATGGCAACCTTCCAGGTCGTAACCGAGCAACATGGCGAACTGAACTGCTGGCGTATCAGCAGCAACCACGCCGAACTCCTGATCGCCCAGCAGGGCGCACAGATCCTCAGCTACCAGCGGGTGGGCGAGCCGCCACTGCTGTGGCTGAGCGACCAGGCCATCTTCGGCAAGGGCAAGTCGGTGCGCGCCGGGGTACCCGTGTGCTGGCCGTGGTTCGGCAACCTGCAGCGTAACCCCCAGGCTGTGCAGGCCATGTACAACGGAGCGCAGGCGCCTGCCCACGGCCTTGCGCGCGCTCGAGACTGGCAATTGCTGGGTATCGAGGAAGTCGGCCAGCAACTGCAGATCGAATTCGCGCTGCCAGAAGCGCAGGGTCAACTGCCCGACTGGCCGCATTCAGTCGAACTGAAACTGATGGTAGCGCTTGGCGCGGACCTGAAACTGAACCTCACCAGTCGCAACGTGGGCACTGCACCCGTCACCATCAGCCAAGCCCTGCACAGCTACTTTGCGGTCAGTGACGTGCGCCAGGCCCAGGTCGAAGGGGTGGAGGGGCTGAGTTACATCGAAACCTTGGCTGACTGGCAACAGCGCCAGCAGCAGGGGCCGCTCACGTTCACCGGGGAGACTGACCGGATCTACCTCGGCGCCCCGCAAACGCTGAGCATTGTCGACCCGCACTGGAACCGGCGGATAACCCTGACCAGCAGTGGCTCGCGTTCGGCGGTTATCTGGAACCCCTGGACCGAACGGGCCAGGGAGCTGCCGGACATGGCCGATGAGGGTTGGCAACGGATGCTATGCATCGAGACGGCGAATGTGTGGGATGACCTGGTGGAGTTGAAGCCTGGGGTCAGTCATTCGCTGGGCGTGGTGCTGGCTAGCGAAGCGCTTTGAGTACCCGGGACCGCTGCGCGGTCCTTTCGCGACACAAGGCCGCTTGTGTCTTGAGAGGGGATTAGAATCTGCAGTGAGAGCGGTGAATGACAAGCTGAATGCCGCAGGTGCCTAGAGCACGAGCAGGAGCAGAAGCTGTCATTCACCGTTCCACTTGTGGGAGCGGGCGTGCCCGCGAACACCGGCGCAGCCGGTGCCAGACACCGCGTCGCCTGCTTCGCGGGCAAGCCCGCTCCCACAATGAATCGCGCAGGCTTTTCAAATTTTGGGAAAGACAGTTGCTCCTACTGGCGATCGCGTGCCGTTGCAGGTGCGGCCTTGTGTGGCGAGGGCTCAGAGGTCGGCGTCTTCCACCACCCTCACCTTTCCGGCATCCAGCGCATAGGCGGCATCGGCCAGATCATTGCTGACCTTCTCCACCTTTAATTTGCCGGTGACCCACAGTGGGGTGTAGATGTCATCGATCTTCAGGCCTTTCGGGTAGCGCACCAGCACCAGCTGATTGGGCGGCGGAGGCGGTACGTGGATGCACGCGCCCGGGTACGGCACCAGGAAGAACAACGTGCTGTTACCCTTGGCATCGCTTTCCAGCGGTACCGGGTAACCGCCCAGGCGGATGTCCTTGCCATTCATGGCTGGCACGGTCTTGGTGGAATACATCACCGCCGGCAGGCCCTTGCTCTGCTTGAGGCCGCCCTTGTCGGTGAAGGTACCCATGGCTTCCGGCGAGTTATGGTCGATTTCGGGCATCTGCTCGAGCGCCTTCTGGTCCGACTTGGGCATCAGCTCCAGCCAGTCGGTTTCAGGCAGTTCGGCATGGGCCAGGGTACTGGCCAACAGCAGGGGCAGGAGAAAAAAGGCACGCATGACAATGCTCGGCAACTCGATGGAATTGCCGAGCATTCTAACCGGTATTCAGCGTTTCTTGATGAACCCGTAGATCACCAGAAGGACAATGGCACCGACCAGCGCGCCGAAGAAGCCCGCTGCCTGCCCAGCCTGGTAAATGCCCAGCGCCTGGCCGCCATAGGTGGCCAACAGCGAACCGGCAATACCCAGCAGGATGGTCATGATCCAGCCCATGCTGTCGTCGCCTGGTTTGATGAAGCGGGCCAGTAGGCCGACGATGAGGCCGATGAAGATGGTTCCGATGATGCCCATGGCAATCCCTCTGCAGTGAAAATGGAACAAGCCAAAGCCTAGACAGCGCTTCGACTTGTTGCCATTTCAGAGGGCAAGCCGCTGGTAGAAGTTCGATCAGTTGCTGATCAGGGCCTCTACCTCGGCAATTTTGCGCTCGAGGGTAGCCATGTCGTGGCAGCGCAGGGTGGCGTGGCCAACCTTGCGGCCGGCCTTGAAAGCCTTGCCGTAGTGGTGCAGGTGGCAGCCATCGATGGCGATCACCTTGTCCACGGCAGGCACTTCACCGATGAAGTTGAGCATCGCACTCTCGCCCACCTTGGCGGTGGAGCCCAGCGGCAGGCCGGCCACCGCGCGCAGGTGGTTCTCGAACTGGCTGCATTCGGCACCTTCGATGGTCCAGTGCCCGGAGTTGTGCACGCGCGGGGCGATTTCGTTGGCCTTCAGGCCACCGTCGACTTCGAAGAACTCGAACGCCATCACGCCCACGTACTCCAGCTTTTGCAGTACACGGCCTACATAGTCTTCAGCCAAAGCCTGCAGCGGGTGTGCCTGGCTGGCCACCGACAGGCGCAGGATGCCGCTCTCGTGGGTGTTGTGCACCAGCGGGTAGAAGCGGGTTTCGCCATCACGGGCCCGTACGGCCACCAGCGAGACTTCGCCGGTAAAGGGTACAAAGCCTTCCAGCAGGCAGGGCACGCTGCCCAGCTCGGCGAAGGTATCAACCACGTCTTCAGGCGTGCGCAGCACCTTCTGGCCCTTGCCGTCGTAACCCAGGGTACGGGTTTTCAGCACGGCTGGCAGGCCGATGCTGGCGACTGCGGCGTCCAGGTCGGCTTGCGAGAGGATGTCGGCGAAAGCCGGGGTAGGAATACCCAGGTCGCGGAACATGCTCTTCTCGAACAAGCGGTCACGGGCGATGCGCAGCGCTTCGGCGCTGGGGTAGACCGGTACGAACTGCGAGAGGAAGGCCACGGTTTCGGCCGGGACACTCTCGAACTCGAAGGTCACCAGGTCAACTTCGTCAGCCAACTGGCGCAGGTGCTCCTGATCGCCGTAATCGGCCCGCAGGTGCTCGCCCAGAGGCGCAGCGCAAGCATCCGGCGCCGGGTCGAGGAAAGCGAAATTCATGCCCAGCGGGGTACCCGCCAGGGCCAGCATGCGGCCCAGCTGGCCGCCACCGATTACACCGATCTTCATGGGTTGAGCCTCAAGCCTGGCGCGGGTCTGGGTTGTCCAGCACGGTGTCGGTCTGTTCCGTGCGGAATTGCTTCAGCGCAGCGTGGAATTGCGGGTATTTGGCACCCAGGATGCTGGCCGACAACAGCGCCGCATTCACTGCACCGGCACGGCCGATGGCCAGGGTGGCAACCGGTACGCCGGCTGGCATCTGCACGATCGACAGCAGCGAGTCGACGCCCGAGAGCATCGACGACTGCACCGGCACGCCCAGCACCGGCAGGTGGGTCTTGGCGGCGCACATGCCCGGCAGGTGGGCAGCGCCACCAGCACCCGCGATGATCACCTCGATGCCACGGCCCTCGGCCTCTTCGGCGTACTGGAACAGCAGATCCGGGGTGCGGTGGGCGGACACCACCTTCACTTCGTAGGGAATGCCGAGTTTTTCCAGCATATCGGCGGTGTGGCTAAGGGTGGACCAATCGGACTTGGAGCCCATGATCACGCCAACCAGTGCACTCATCGTCGAGCCTCTCCTGCAAGCGCCTTCTGGCGCGCTATAAAGCAACAAGCCACGCGGGTAGGCCGGCGTGGCTTGTCATACGGATTCTAATCGGCCCGGTGGCCGAAGGCGCGGGATTGTAGCGTACTTGCAGGCGGGCCGCCCACCCCTGCAAGCACATGACAGATAAAAGGGCAAGCTGTCTCGCGGGACAACTTTTTCCGGCTGCGACGCGTAACGGCAGTTGCAAGAGGATTGAACACCCCTGTTCAAACTTCTTGGAGAAAAAGATGGCCAGACCATTTTTCACCTCACTGCTGTTTTGCATGACGATGGCCCTTCAGGCCTCCCCCACATGGGCTGCGAGAACCTTGGTGGTTACTATCTATCCGCACGATGAACTAGCCGATGTGAGCGACAAACAGATCGATAAAGACTACGTGCAGCCGTGGCTGGAAGAAATGCGCAGAATCAGCAATCACTCAATTGAGGTCATCTTCAAGCGTGATGTTGCAGGCATTACCGATATTCCTTATCGCCAGATGCCTCCAGAAGATACCCACAGGGTCTTCAGCGCTGCAGCGCATCCACAGTTCAGGTGGCAGAAATCGATTTTGCTGACGCGCGATAGTTTCGGCCTCAATAGCGAAGGCGCAGAACACCTTGGCCTGGCCAAATTGGGCTATGCCCACGCGATCGCCTCAATGACCAGCTATGGCACCCTGGGGCATGAACTGGGTCACTTGATGAACGCCACTCACGAGGCAGCAGAGCTACGCTACAACCCATGGCCATGCGAGACCTTTGTCTATCCGGCCCGCTTCTCGCTTCGGGCCAATTGCTACCGCTACAGCGACCAGAACAGAGCGGCCATCGCCAATCACCTTGATCACGCGCTTCGTAACTGAAGAGGCTCACTCTGGCGCAGGCGTATTTTCCAGCTTGCGCCAGAGTAACCGCACGTTGGCCTTACGCACCAAGGCGCAGCGGTACAGGCGGATTTCCAGTGGTACATGCCACTGGCTGCCTCCGCAGATCGCCAACTCACCGCGTTCCAGCTCGCCCCGCATCGAAAGCCGGGGCACCCAGGCGATGCCCATGCCTTCCAGCGCCATGCTTTTGAGGCTGTCCGCCATGGCGGTTTCATAAACGGTGGTATAACGCACATTGCGCTGGCGCAGCAGCAGGTTGACCGACCGCCCGAGGAAGGCCCCGGCAGTATAAGCCAGCAGTGGCACGCTACTTTCACCTTCCAGGTCGAACATGGGTCTGCCGTCGGCGCCCACCGCGCATACCGGCACCATTTCGGTATTGCCCATGTGCAGCGACGGGAAAATCTCGGCATCCATCTGCAAGGCGGCGTCCGGGTCGTAGAACGCCAGCATCAGGTCGCAGCCGCCCTCGCGCAGTGCATGCACGGCATCCCCTACGTTAGTCGCAACCAGGCGGGTGGCGATATTCAGGCCGTCATTACGCAGCTGTGCCACCCAACGCGGGAAAAAGCCCGACGCCAACGAGTGCGCTGCAGCCACCTGAATGACCTCCCCCTGGCCACCCTCAAGGTGATGCAAATGGCGGAGAATTTCGCCCAACTGGTCGACAACCGTGCGCGCCGTAACCAGAAACAGCTGCCCGGCCTCGGTCAGCTCTATCGGCGTGCGGGAACGGTTGACCAGTTGCAGGCCCAACGCTGCCTCAAGGCTGCGGATACGCCGGCTGAAGGCCGGTTGGGTGACGAAGCGCCGCTCTGCCGCCTGGGAAAAACTGCGGGTGGCGGCCAGCGCACTGAAATCTTCCAGCCATTTGCTTTCAAGGTTCACGAAGCACATCTCCCGTCGTGCACCAAAATGGAACACGCTCGAATTTCGATTGGCGTCACATGAATCACTATGCCGTTTGTGCATAGGTTAGCGTGCAACAGCATTGGCCGCAAAATCCCCTTAAGGCCTAGGATTGGCGCCATTCCGGCATGTGCCGGGTCAACATCGAGATGATATACATCATGTCCGCTGCTGCATCGTTCCGCGTCGAAAAAGATCTGTTGGGCACCCTGGAAGTACCTGCCGATGCTTACTACGGCATCCAGACCCTGCGCGCTGCCAACAACTTCCACCTCTCCGGTGTTCCGCTGTCGCACTACCCGAAACTGGTAGTGGGCCTGGCGATGGTCAAGCAGGCTGCTGCCGACGCCAACCGTGAGCTGGGGCACCTGAGCGATGCCAAGCATGCTGCCATCAGCGCCGCCTGCGGCCGCCTGATCAAGGGCGACTACCACGAGCAGTTCGTGGTCGACATGATCCAGGGTGGCGCCGGTACGTCCACCAACATGAACGCGAACGAAGTCATCGCCAACATCGCGCTGGAGGCCATGGGCCACCAGAAGGGTGAGTACCAGTACCTGCACCCGAACAACGATGTGAACATGGCGCAGTCGACCAACGACGCCTACCCGACGGCCATTCGCCTGGGCCTGCTGCTGGGTCACGATGCCCTGCTGGCCAGCCTCGAAAGCCTGATCCAGGCATTCGCCGCCAAAGGCAAGGAATTCGACCACGTACTGAAGATGGGCCGGACCCAGCTGCAGGACGCCGTGCCGATGACCCTGGGCCAGGAATTCCGTGCCTTCGCCACCACCATGACCGAAGACCTGCAGCGCCTGCGCTCGCTGGCGCCGGAGCTGCTGACGGAAATCAACTTGGGCGGTACCGCCATCGGCACCGGCATCAACGCCGACCCTGGCTACCAGGCCCTGGCCGTACAACGCCTGGCAATCATCAGCGGCCAGCCGCTGGTACCGGCTGCCGACCTGATCGAAGCCACCTCCGACATGGGTGCCTTCGTACTGTTCTCCGGCATGCTCAAGCGCACCGCGGTCAAGCTGTCGAAGATCTGCAACGACCTGCGCCTGCTGTCCAGCGGCCCACGCACCGGCATCAACGAAATCAACCTGCCAGCGCGTCAGCCAGGCAGTTCGATCATGCCAGGCAAGGTCAACCCGGTTATCCCGGAAGCCGTCAACCAAGTCGCCTTCGCCATCATGGGCAACGACCTGGCCCTGACCGTTGCTGCCGAAGGTGGCCAGCTGCAGCTGAACGTCATGGAGCCGCTGATCGCCTACAAGATCTTCGACTCGATCCGCCTGCTGCAACGCGCCATGGACATGCTGCGCGAGCACTGCATCGTCGGCATCACCGCCAACGAGCAGCGCTGCCGTGAGCTGGTCGAACACTCGATCGGCCTGGTCACCGCCCTGAACCCATACATCGGCTACGAAAACGCCACCCGTATCGCCCGCGTTGCCCTGGAAACCGGCCGCGGCGTGCTGGAACTGGTGCGTGAAGAGAAGCTGCTGGACGAAGCGATGCTCAACGACATCCTGCGTCCGGAAAACATGATCGCGCCACGCCTGGTTCCGCTGAAGGCGTAACCGGCTGCTGCACACTGTCTCACCAGGTTAAGGGACTAGACACCTCTCAACCTTTCCAAGCCCGGGCTTATGCACCGGGCTTTTTTTTGCCTGCTGGCTTGCGCAGGCGCGTGCCCTGCCTACACCGGTAGGCGTGGGAGCGGCCTGGCGCCGCAAAGGGGCTGCACAGCCGCCTTTGAATATCGGCACACAACTTGCTCCATAATGTGTTCCAGGCCCACGGGATTACCCAGCATGCTGCACAGCCACCTGACCACCCTCAACGCGGTTTCGCTGATACTCAACGTCTTCCAGGCAGACGGTGCTGAGGCTTCGGCGCTGCTCGCCGGTAGCGGCATTGGCCCGGCAGACCTGGGGCACGCCGACGCGCGCATCACCACACAGCAGGAACTGCAAGTGTGTGCCAACGCCGTGGCCCGGCGGGAAGACATCGGCCTGGAGCTGGGCCAGCGCATGCATGTGTCGTGCTATGGCATGCTCGGTTACGCCCTGCTCTCCAGTGCCACTTTGGGTGACGCCCTGCGCCTGGCGCTTCAGTATCCGGCACTGCTGGGAACAGTCTTCTCGCTGCGCTTGCGCGACGATGGCCAACGCATCTGGTTCAGCGCCAGCGAGTACCACGACAACCCGGCATTGAGCGCTTTCAATGCCGAGTTCTGCCTGGTTTCGCTGAAAGTCATCTGTGACGACCTGCTTGGCCGCCCATTGCCGCTGCTGGAGGCACGCTTCGAGCACCCTCGGCCTGACTACCATGCACGCTATGCCGGTGCGTTCCAGTGCCCAGTGGTGTTTGCGGCGCAAGACAATGCCTTTGCCTTCGAGCGGCGCTGGCTGGATACGCCGCTGCCGTTGGCTGACCCGATCACCCACAAAGCCATGAGTGAACGCTGCCGGCGCCTGAACCTGGAATTCACGGGTCGCCAGGCCTGGCTGGGGCGGATTCGCCAGTTGCTTACGCAACAACTGGACGCCGCGCCAGGGCTGGACGGGCTGGCACGGCAGATGAACTGCTCGTCGCGCACGTTGCGCCGGCATTTGCAGGCGCTGGGTAGCAGTTACCAGCAGTTGCTGGACGAACTGCGGTTCGAGCGGGCCAAGCAGTTGCTGGCCGATGAGCAGATGCCAATCTACCGCATTGCCGAAACCCTGGGGTTCAGCGAAACGGCCAGTTTCCGGCATGCCTTTCAGCGTTGGAGTGGTGTAGCGCCCAGCCATTTCCGCGGCTGACCTGTGCTGGCTGCTTCGCGG